>NZ_JAKKRK010000050.1:0-38513 GCF_025654545.1 Shewanella sp. SM20
TAATGTTTTACCTGGCACAGGGCGACCCTCTTTTTTGGCTTTATCTCGCCAATGATACAGGGTTTGGTAGGAGATCCCCTCACTGCGAGCCACTTCCGTGACCGTCATATTGTGGGGAGGTAATAATTTCTTTAAGACAGCGTCTTTACGTTCAGGTGAATATCGTTCCATTGAGCTCTCATTGACCGCCCCCTTTATTTAATTATTGGATGATTTTAAGGGGTGACAACAATCCTGACACAGGGGGCTCACTACACGTTGAATGGTTTAGTGTAGTTGAGCATCTGCAAAAAAAGAACTTACACTCATTAAATTTCAAACGCTTTACTCACATACCGTATCAGTAGGATGTGTTTGTTAAATATTTGTAGCCGTCTAACTTATAGGGATATTTCTTATAAAATAAAAGTGCTGTTTGTCTTTGGAGTGTGAGTGCTTAATCATTTTCAGTATGATCATATTGGATTAGGGTTTGGCTATCCACCTCACTCTCTGCGATTTGCTATCAAGCCTAACTCATCTTAGTTTCGGTTATGATTGACTTAATACAACAAACCGAGCAAACACACTACGGTGCTGGCGGGCAATATGGGCTGTAACCAGCGTGGTTTGTAACTGAGTAAAATCACTAGGATTATCGAACTTAAACACACCCAGCCGAGCAGTAATACGCTGGCGTACGCTGGGCCGTAATGACGACTGGCAAGCCAATAGCACAGGACGAGCGTTGCAGTACCAGCGGTGCGAAATCCGCGTGCCTGTGCATCGGTTAACGGGCGGTTACGCACGGCGCGGTGGTGGTTAAAATAAGATAATGCCAACAGCCCCATGGCGATAAAACAGGTTAACAATTCGCCTGTGGCTGTCATGATTCAACTCCTAATTCTGTCGTCGCTTTGGCTACCCGTGTAGCCAGCACTTTTTTAGGGCTACGCAAGCGTTTGGCTGCCATGTAAAACAGCGCTGCAAGTCCGAGCATCATGAGATCAAATCCTGCGAGAACATAGGCTTGGCGCTGTAGATTGCTTATCAGCTGATACTGCGAAGTCATGGCGTTGAGCAGAGGTAGCAGGCCATAAAGCAAGGATGTGAGTAAAAAGAGTCGTTGCCATGTTTGTTTATCTCGTTTGAAACAAGCGAGCAGTGCGACTAACGCCCAACTGATAAAGAAACAATGGATTTCCCAGTTCTCTCTATCCGCAAAGGTGACGGGTAAGAGTCGATTGGCATAAAAATAACAGGCTAACGCAATGGGCAGGCCAGCAAAGGTGGCGAGATTCAACATGTTCACTAGCGTGAGCCCGCTATGATTCTTATCTTTTTTAAGCTGCTTTTGTGCCAGTTTATCGGCCCACATAATCGCGCCGCTGGCGATCATCACGCAGCCCGTTAATCCCGCCAGTAAATACAGTAAACGTAGGCCTTGGCCTGCAAAGCGACCACTGTGCAGGGCTATCATGGCACTTTGGGTTTGATTCGCTCCCGAAGTCACAGCCGACTGCGCCAAAACAGCACCTGTCACAGTAGACAAGTGATACCAAGGCGCTTGCTGATTTAAGCTGTGCTCAGGGGCGATTTTGACTGTTACGCTGGCATTGCTGTCGTTGAGATTATCAAACTGCAAGCCTTCAAGTGGCGACTCACCCACGACACTGTGAATCGCACTGAGTAAACTCTGACTATCGAGCATAGTGGCTGGCGTGCCAGTGGCGGCGGGAGTTTGGTAAATTGGTTTCCATTGCGAATAAAAGGCTTGAGTTTCATCACCATATTGCGTGTTAAGTCCCCATGGCATATACATAAACATCAGGGTCACTAGGCCGGTATAAGTGATCATAAGATGAAAGGGCAATGCGAGAACTGAGCTGGCGACATGGGCATCTAACCAAGAGCGCGGGCCTTTTCCGGGGCGAAAACTAAAGAAATCCTTAAAAATACGTTTGTGGATCACTATCCCGCTGATGATGGCGACCAACATGAACATAGTGCAAAAGCCGACAATCCAACGCGCCGTGAGCACACTCATGTAGTACAAGTCGAAATGCAGTCGATAGAGAAAGTCGCCCCCTCGGCTTTCCCGTGCTTTAGGTAAGGCTTCACCTGTTGCAGGGTTAATAAAGCCTTGATGATAATCACCAAATCGCTGGCCTTCAGCGGCGGGATCGCTCCATGCATAGGTCAGTAATGGCATCCGTTGTGTGGGTAAGTAAATCCACCATGACTCAGCGTCAGGCGCTTGTTGTGCCAAGGACGTGAGGCCCTTGAGTATCAATTGTTGATTATCCGCATTGGCATCATATTGGCTGCTGTGGTTTTCGGGTTGCATCCACAGGTTGATTTCAGCACGGTAATAGGCCGCTGTTCCGGCGAAAAAAACCAGAAACAACACCCAGCAGGTGAGCAATCCAACCCAAGTGTGTAGCCAAGTCATTGAACGAAAAAAGGAGTCTTTCATAATCCACTCCCTTGAGCGCTTGTTGCATCAAACGCTTTAGCGGCGAGGTAAGCTAAATACAGCAGACCGCTAAGCGCGAATAAATCCAGCCAGTATCGCCATGTTGATTTAACGCTGAACACCCAAATCACGGCGCAGGTGTACACAGTAAATGACAGCATCATGGCGGTTAACACCCGATCAACCTGAGATAACGGCAGGATTTGCGCGAATAAAATAGTCGCTACTGCACTTAACAAATAGCCGCCAAAGGTTGCTGCGAGGCAGCGATTGCCTATGTTCAGGCTATCGCTCCAGATGGCTGACGTTTTCCAGCGCATCAGTCTTTGTGTTAACGGTGGAGTCATGTTGGTTTTTTCAGTCATGATGGTGTGCCACTTCTGCTGAATTTGTCTTGTGGGTGCGGGATAGCACAGAGATTAACAGGGCGGGTAAAAAGGTTAAGCTGAGTAGCGTTGCCACGATAATGCCTGCCAATACCACTATGCCAACGCCGCGGTAGAGTTCGCTGCCAGCACCGGGGAATAACACCAACGGCAATAACCCAAACAAGGTTGTCGCGGTAGACATTAGAATCGGTCGTAATCGACTGGCGACGGCAGATTTTACGGCATCAACGATACCAAACTGACCCGATTGCAGGTTTTTACGGCTCTGTTCCACGATCAAAATCGGGTTGTTAACGACAGTGCCTAATAGGATTAGAAATCCAAGCATAGTAATCATATCAAAGGGTTGGTGCCAACCTTGGCCGCCAAGATACGCAAATAAGCTGCCAGTATAATTAAGCGCTTGTAAGCCGACTAAACCGCCCGCAAGTCCGAGCGGGATAGTGATCAGTACAAATAACGGATAACCCCAGTGATTAAAAATCGCGACTAATAACAAGTAGATGATCAACACGGCGACCAGAAAATTGCTGGAGAGTGCCGCTTTCGTCGCTTCGAGTTGATCGGCTGCGCCCGAAATGTCCAAACTGACATCTTTGCCGACAGCACCCTGTTGATAGAGGATGGGGACTAATTCTTCCCGCACCTTAGCAACAGCGGTTTCTAACGCAATGGAACGCGGCGGAATAATGTAAAGAGTCACGGTTCTGCGGCCATCGACGCGGCGTAAACTGTCGCTATCCATTTGCTCACTAATGTCGGCCAAGGCTTGCAGTGGCAGTACATTACCCTTAGGCGTGACTATCGGCGCGAGTGCCAATTGCGACAGACTCTGTTGATTGCCTGCCAGACTAAATAGAAAGATATCCACCTTGTTATCATTGAGGAAAAACTCGTCGACATAGGCGCCATCGCTCAGTGCCGAAACTGCATAGCCAAACTCGCTGCCGCTAAAATCTTGTTCTACAAGACGTTGCCAGCGAGGGGAAATCTGCCACAGCGGTTGATCTAGCGACAAGGTCGATGGGTCTGAATACCGCTGTGGTTCGGCAAATACTTTTTCCGCCGCTTGATACGCCGCTTCTGCAGCACGATAGAGGCTGGCTTGATTCGGGCCAGAAATATCCAAGGCGACAGCGCGGGTGCCACCATCGTTGCTGGAAATAATGGAGCCCCGCGATGAATAGGCGCGCATGCCAGGATATTGCTCAAACAAGGCGGTGAGTGAGCTCATCATGGCATCCATATCTTGGCTGCGAACGGGCTCGCTCATCACCCAAATACTGCCGACACCTACGCTGAGGGTATAGTATTTTAGTGGCGGGACTTTTTGCTCACCACGTTCAAAGGATGCCGCCTCGGCATTGACTCTCGCGGATAGCTGAGTCGTTAATTCTTCAGCAATTTTAGCCATTTCGGATAGGTTGTAACCCGGCGGCGCGACCATAGAGGTAAAGGCTTTTGGTTCTTCGCCTTCGGGTAAATATTCGGCCGGAGGCATAAGCCAAGCCGCAAGCCCAATCGTCGAGACGAGTGACAGCACAATCACAAAGATGCGGCGTCTTGCCGACAGTACAAGTTGGCTGACTAAGCTCAATATGCGTGATGCTTTGGGCGGCTCACTTTGGTTTGTCTGCGCCGAGTGCATCTTACCGAAACCAAAACGGGCAATAGCGGCGGGTACGATGAACACCGCGACCAGCATAGAAGCGATAATGGATGAAGCGATGGCAATCGCGATATCCGAGTACAGTTGCCCCGCTTCTTGTTTGATAAATAGAATGGGTACAAACACTAGCACTGTGGTGAGCGTCGAGGCTAATACTGCGGGCCAGACATCGTAGATACCACTTATGGCTGCTTCGAGACGCTCTAATCCGCGTCTGCGCGCTTGTTCAATACTTTCGAGCACCACAATGCTGTTATCGACCGTCATGCCGATGGCAAAGGCAACACCCGCCAGCGAAATGACATTAATGGTGCGATCAAACACCAGCAGCCCGACGAAGGCGGCTAAGGTACATAGCGGAATACCGATAACACCAATCAGGGTGGCTCGATTCGAGCGCAAGAAGAGATACATCACTAAGGTTGCCAGTAAGGCTCCTAGGCCTAAATTGACCCACACATTTGCAACCGAATCTTGCACATAGCGCACATCATCACTGAATAACTCTAACTGCATGGCGTGCTGGGCGAGTTGATTTTGATTGATCTGCGCAATCACGGGCATCATGGCATCTTTGATGGCGATAACGTTAGAACCGACATCCCGTTTGACCGCTAAGCTGAGGGTACGTTCTTGTTCGGCAAAGGACAGTTCTCGGATCTCGGCGTGGTCGAGTTTTATCTCGGCAACGTCTTGCAGCAGAATATTCGTATTACCTTGGCGTTTTAAAATCAGTTGCTTAAGTTGATTTAAATCCTCAAAACGGCCAATTACCCGCAGTAAATAACGTTTTTTACCACTGTCGATATCGCCCGCAGAAGTGTCCTTGTTGCGATCTCGAATGGCTTGGCGCACGTCCATAATGCTGATGCCGCGTTGGGCGAGTTTGGCGGGATCGAGCCGTATTTGAATTTGCCGTTCAGCGCCGCCTTGAATAGTGACAGAGGAAACGCCTTTGACGCGCTCCATTTGTGGGCGAATAAAGTCGTTAGCGAAATCGCGCATCATGTCTATGTCTAGATTCAGCGGGTTCCCCGCGACAGGCACGAGGCGGAAATACATGAAAGCGTTGTCTGAATATGAACTGCTGTAAAGCCTTGGTTGATCGACGTTTTCAGGGTAGGACGATACTTGGCTGAGCGCATTGCTAACACGAATAAGCGCGTCGCTGATCTCAGTGCTTTGGGGGAATTCGAGTTCGATCCATGCCGAACCCGTATCAGCCCAAGATGTCATGCGTTGTAAGTTGGGCAGGGTGCGCAGGTAGCGTTCCTGCTCAAGCAGAATTTCTTTTTCGACGTCTTGCGGTGTCGCTCCCGGCCAACCTGTGGCCACGCTGATGGTGCGCACATCTAAGTCGGGGATCATTTGGATTGGGATACGCAGTGCTGCAGCCGTGCCCAATACGCAAAATATCAAGACGATGACCGACAGTAAGGTGCCATGTTTAATTCCAAACTTCAGCATCCCACTAACCTCCTACTGCAGAGTTGAGTACAGAGACTGGCTGTTGGTCTTGTAGGCTCTCGTTACCGCGGATCACCACGGGCGCGTCTTTAGGTAATGGGCTAAGGATTTCAATCCCGATGGCGCTCGTGTGGCCCACTTGAACGGTATGCCGTTTGGCTATGTTGTTTTGCACGGTAAAGACACTGAACTGGCCGTCGGGGTGACGGACTAGCGCATCTTGCGGCACGACAACACTGTGTTGCGCCCGCTGTAAGTGGAATGTCGCAGTGGCCGATGTGCCGGGCATCAAAAGTCCACTCGCATCAGGAATGGTTAAGCGCACCAAGAAGCTGCGAGCATTGTGGTCGCTCACGGGGACGAGTGCATTCACATGGCCGATAAACTGCTGTTCAGGCAGCATATCTGCGGCAATATCGACTTGAGTTGCAGTGGCTATGTTTTGGAACATTTCCTGTGGGACTTGAATATCGAGCCAGAGCTGTTCTTGGGATACTAAGGTGAAGATTTCAGTGCCGACATTAACCCATTCACCGGTTTCAGTTTGTTTACTTGCAATCACTCCCGCAAACGGCGCGATCAGTTGGTGGCGGGCGACCACCTCTTTTTGGTGTGCTAATGCCGCCGTTAAACTTTGCAGATTGGCTTCGGCCTCGGTGACTGCCGCTTGGCGAATCGCGCGCTCAGTTTCGGGAAATAATTGCTGAGAACTGAGCGTTTGTGCCTCGGTGAGGAGTCGCTGCTTTTCTGCCAGCATGGTCTTAGCGGCCATTACATCGGCCTGACGCTGTGCTAATTGGTGTATGGCTAAGGTGTCATCGAGTGCGAGCAAAGGCTGGCCAGCGGTAACGTTAGAGCCCGCATCGACCAGTACTTTGGCAACTAAGCCATCGGTACGTGCAGATAAGCGGGCTACCCGTGCGGATTTAATGGAGCCACTGAGTGGCAAAAGTTCATTGGTACTGCCTGTTTGGGGCAAGGCGACTGTTACAGGTGCTGTGCTTGCGTGTACTGCAGAACACAGCATGTATAAACCTATCATTAAATAACGCACGTTAACTCCATCTCACTATAAGATTATTACTGAGTGATAAAACTCGTGGTGGTGATGTGTAAAACGCTATCAACCTCGTTGCCTGCGAGTGTTTGTTTACCTTCTGTGGTGTGATTACTGACGAGCAAATAGCGTCCCGCATCTGGGGTATCGAGGGCGAATTTACCTTGGGCATCGGTGGTGAAAGATTTACTCCAAAAACCGGGGCGATAAACTTGTACTGGATGATTCACCAGTGGTGCGCCTTTATAGCTAAGCACAAACTCGGGAACGCCTGACTTTACTGGCGTAAATTCAAAATCTTGCAGCGCTTTTGTGTGTTCTTGTCCCGTGCGGGCATAGAGTATTGCGGCCTGCAATCCGGTCTCAGTTTTCCATGGTTGCCACGCGGTATCGGCATAGAAACTGACATCACTTTTGCCATCTTGGGTTTTGACCAGTAGATGATTGGCCTGCGTTTTGGCGGTTAACGGTGTCTTGGCATTGGCGGCGAAAATACGCGCCGCGCTTAACGATGCTAACTCTTCTGCCGAAGCTTGCTCTGAACCCGGTTCGCCAAATTGCACTTTAACCGAACCATCGTTATTACGCTCAAGCCATACTTCATGTGCTTGAGCCGAAAAAGCGATACCGCCGAGTAAAGTGAGTATTGCAAGTGCTTGTTTCATTTGATTATCCTTAATATTATTTCGGTTTAGGGCTATGTTTTAGAGCGTCCAACGTAGTGATAGTGTGGCATTACGTGGCTCGCCAAAGTCGGCGTAACCCCAGAGTGAACGGTTGTAGTTCTTGTCGAAAATATTGTTAATGTTCACTTGCATAGAAATAGAAGGTGTGATTTGGTAGCCAAACATTAAGTCAACGAGTGAGTAGGCGGATTGTGTTTGGCGGTAAGCCACATTCGGCGCGCCATCGACACCCCAAATAGTGCCTTGATAGAAGGTGCTGCTCTGCCAGCGCCAGCTCGCACCTGCAGTAATGCCCGGCAGAATATCTTCAAAGTTATATTTAGTGGTGAGTTTGAAGATATCTTCGGGTAGATAAGTTTGACGACGTAGGCCATCTTTATCTTCTGCATTGTTGTGGGTATAACCACCGCTGATATCCCATAAGTCGGTAAGACGTCCGGCAATTTCTAACTCATAGCCTTTGGTGGTAATCCCATCCACACTTTCGTAGATAGAGTCACCGGAAGGTAGCTGACCTTTACCTGCATACTCGGGTTCGTTGTCTTTATTGGTTTCGTAGACGGCGGCTGACATGTTTAGCGTGTCATCGAACAGCGCGACCTTGACGCCGCCTTCGACGTTTGTGCCTTCTGCAGGTTCGAGCAGTTGGCCATCTTCACCAAAATAGGTGCCAGGTTTGAAGATTTCAGTACGGCTAGCGTAGACAGAGATCTGCTCGGTCACATCGTAGACTAGGCCGTAGTAGGGGATGAAAATACCGGTTTTTTCCATGGTCGCATCTGTGCTGTTACCCACGAGATCATGCTTTTCATAGGACCAGTTACTTACGCGTCCACCGACCATTAATTTCAGTGAATCCAACAGATTGACACGGACAGTGCCGTAAACACCCGATTGGCTTTGCTCATTGGTTTGGCCATTGGTGGGTGAATTAGGAATA
Organism: Shewanella sp. SM20; assembly: GCF_025654545.1. Lineage (NCBI taxonomy): Bacteria > Pseudomonadati > Pseudomonadota > Gammaproteobacteria > Alteromonadales > Shewanellaceae > Shewanella > Shewanella sp. SM20. The sequence continues at coordinate 8,664 of NZ_JAKKRK010000050.1, forward strand.
TTAGGCTTGGGGTAATTGCCCTGATCCGCAACGTTATAGCGACGTTGGGGGGCGGAGTTCGTGTTGATGTTATCGAACTCGTTGTCACCATAGTTAAAACCGATCACAGCGCTATGTTCACGGCCGAGCAAGTCGAAGTTACCCGTTGCATACAGGTTGAAACTGTTGGTATCGGATTCACGATCATGTTGGGCGGCATAAGTATCGCCCCAAGGGCCAACAAATTCGCCGGTTGATTTGACGATATAATCGCCTGGGTAAAAGGCCAATGCGTCTATGGTGGCGTTAGCAATACGATAGGCACTGACAAGTGACCAGTCGTTATCGAATCTATGTTTAAACTCGGCCATGAGACTTTTTTGGGTCACGTCCCAATGGGTCCAGTCCTGTGAGCTGGAATAACTGCGGCCGAAATCGACAGCTGTGCCATCGGTATAAAATGCGGGATTAGAGTTCCAGTTATACACGCCATCGGTTTGCGATTTTTGATAGTCCGCAAACAGTGACAGGCTAGTATCTACGCCTAGACTCGTTTCAACCACGCCATAAAGCACTGTGGTATCGCGCTGATAGCGGTCGATAAAAGAATCGCCTTTCTTCACCGCACTGACGAATCGACCTTTCACATTGCCTGAATCCGTGAGCCAGCCAGAAACATCGGCCTCAAGTCTATAGGTATTCCATGAGCCATAACTCGCACTTGCCGTGGCGCGGGTGTCATCCGTTGGACGTTTACGAATAAAATTAACCGTGGCAGAAGGTTCACCTAAACCGCTTAAAATCCCTGCCGCCCCTTTTAATACTTCAACCCGTTCGGCAATCACGGGGTCTAAACCTTGATCAATTGAGCCGCTGTAAACATGGGATGAAGAGGTCGTGATTAAGCCGTCAATTTGGACACCGCTGTCGAGTGCATAACCGCGCACGAAAATCTGACTATTTTCAGAGGCATCGCCCACCATAGTGACGCCAGGAGTGTGATTTAACACTGACTCCATAGTGACCAAACCTTTGTCACTGATCATTTCTTCGGTAATCAAAGTGACGCTTTGTGGGGTTTCTTTGAGTGACATAGACAAACCCGTGGCGCTATTCATTGCCGCGCGGGTGTATGTTCCTACCACGTTCAATCTTTCTATCTGTTCTGTATCTTTTTTCTCATCTTGCTTAGGGTCAGTATTGGCTTGAACCGTCAGAGTAAGTGTGCTGAGAAGTACAGGGATCAATGGCGAGCGCCAAGACGTTAAAACAGATAGGGGAGGCATGGTATTTCAATCCTTTCAGGCGATTTCAGATTAAATGATGATTGGTGATCCTGAGTGCAAATAAAGCGTTTAGGTGCAAATGAGAATCGATCGCATGATAGGTTTGTTGAAAATAAATGCAATATGCTCAATGTGTAAATTGTTTAAGCTGGGTTGTAACTTATTGGCGAATAGCTTGTCAGCGAGCTGTGATAAGCCGTCGCAGTGGGATCTGCACTTTTAGCGCATGCCTTACTATAACTCGGTTTCAGGGCATCGACTTGGAACTCAGGCTGTTGTGGATAGGGTCAATTTAGCCAACAAAAAGGCCACAGTCGTTACCGACTGTGGCCTTTAATCTTTACAATTGAATCGAAATCCAGCGGACTTGTTAAGCCTAAAAGTGTGATTTACACCTTAGGTTTATGCCCGTACTTGGCCTGTGCCTGAGACTAAATACTTCTCAGCGGTCAAGGATTCGAGTCCCATTGGGCCATAGGCATGTAGCTTAGAGGTCGCGATGCCGATTTCTGCTCCAAGGCCGAGTTCGCTGCCGTCGGAGAAGCGCGAAGAGGCATTGACCATTACCACAGAAGCATCGACCGCACGTTGGAAGTGTGCGGCAGTGACTTCGTTTTCGGTGCAAATCACTTCGGTGTGCTGGCTACCAAAACGGGCAATATGTTGGATAGCATGGTCAAAGTGATCGACTTGGCGAATGGCAATTTCGAGATCTAAATACTCTTGGCCGAAATCGTCTTCTTCCATGTAAGTACAGTTTTCAAAATAACCACCGGCTTGAGTACAAGCGTTGATTTTAACCTTATGCTTGGCCAGCGCTTTGGCTACTTTAGGCAGGAATTGCGAGGCAATTTCTTGGTGTACTAATAGGGCTTCGAGGGCATTACATACGCCAGTGCGCTGGGTTTTACCGTTGAGAAGTAAGTCCATAGCAATATCCAGATCGGCATCTTTATCGACGTATAAATGACACACGCCTTTAAAATGCTGGATCACTGGGATTTTACTGTTGTCAGTCACAAAGTTAATCAAGCCTTCGCCGCCGCGGGGAATGATCACATCGATATAATCTCGTTGCTGCAGCAGTTCTAGCATGAGGGCGCGATCTGGGTCTGGCACTACAGTGATTAACGCCTCGGGCAAGCCGTATTGTTTCAATACGCTTTGCAAAATAGTGGCGATAATTTTACTGCTGTGCAGCGCCTCTTTACCACCGCGCAGGATCACGGCATTGCCGGATTTAAAGCACAGGGCACCCGCATCGGCGGTGACATTGGGGCGCGCTTCATAAATCATACAAACCACGCCTAAGGGAACGCGCATTTTACTGATGGATAAACCATTAGGTCGTTGACCAATATAGCGTTCGTTACCAATCGGATCGGGCAAGGCGGCAATGGTTTCAATGCCTACCGCCATAGCTTCGATACGCTCTGGCGTTAGCGTTAATCGGTCGAGCATGGCTGGGCCGACGTTATCGGCGGTCGCTCTGTGTAAGTCGATTAAATTTGCACTTTGGATTTCATAGGACTTTTCGCGTAATGAGCGTGCCATGTCGAGGAGTACAGTATTTTTAAGCTGTTCGTCGAGCTGGGCGAGGATCAGAGCCGCCTTGGCAGCTTCTTCAGATAAATTTTTGATTAAAGTCATATTTACTCCGCTTATGTTTACTCGCTTAGTTTTATTCGGCTGATGCTTATTCGAGAATGGCGATGTTTTTCTCGGAAATAATCGGTCCAGTCTTTTGCTGAAATTCACTGGCAAACTCGCGATCGTCTTGGTCCGTAATAAAGCTAAGCAAACAACTGCTGTAATTGGATTTGGCCTTTGCCAATTTAGTGCCATCGTCTTTGCGTACTAAAATGGTGTCACCGACAGAAAAGTCCCCATTGATGGCAACGACATCGTCACTGGTCAATTGCTCGCTATGGATATCAAGGGCGATATTAAAGTCATTTTCAACAATGACTTCGCCTTGAGCCTGCGAGGTATGTGTCATCCAGTGCAAGTGATCCTGCATTGGCTTCTCATCGGGGGTAAATAAGGTTCCTGGGTTTTGGCCCTTCAACAATTGGTTGAATGAGTCGGCATCAAAACCATTAATAATAAAGGTTTCGATCCCGTGGGAAATCGCCTTCTTGGCGGCTTGTATCTTAGTCCGCATTCCCCCCGTACCGACGGCACTGCTAGCGCCGCCCGCCATGGCGTAGATCTCGGCATTAATCTCGGTAACCTGCTTGATAAGCTGTGCATCGGGATATTCATGGGGGTTTTGTGTGTAAAGCCCATTCACATCCGAACAGATAATCAGCGTATCGGCATCGGCCGCCGCGGCGACCATGGCCGAAAGATTATCGTTATCGCCAACTTTGAGCTTGTCGGCGGTGACGGCATCGTTCTCGTTGATGATAGGCAATAGCCCATGTTCGAGTAGGCTGAAAATTGTGTCTTTAATACTGATGTAACGATCTCGATTGCGTAAATCACCGTGGGTTAACAGTAGCTGTGCGGTTGGGAAATCAAATAACTTGTTCCATGTGGCCATCATATCGGCCTGGCCCGCTGCAGCCATGGCTTTCTTCACTGTGACGCTCGGTTTATCAACCTCGCCAAAGTGATGCCATCCTGCAGCGACTGAGCCCGAAGAGACCAAGACAACTTGGATCCCTTGGGCACGACAATAAGTAATAAATTGGGCAATGCCGAGTAAGTAGTGGCTGCTGCAACCTTGTTTGTGTGGAGCAATCAGGGCACTACCTACCTTAACGACAATGCGTTTCCAGGGTAAGTCAGTCATACCTGCGCGCCTCATCTGTCTTCGGCTAAAACACGGCCAGCCTTATGGAATAATTTAGTGGTTTTGGCACAGGGATCAGTATCGAGTAACGAGACTATCCAAATCACCACACTGCTCACGGCAAAGCCGGGGATCATCTCATACACCACTGTGGTTAAAGCTTTACCGTCAGCAAGTACAGGTGCATAAATCCAAAACAACACTGTAGCTGCGCCTGACACTATGCCGGCAATCGCGGCTTTGTGGGTTAGGTTAGCTTTATACAAGCTAAACAAGACTAACGGACCGAAGGCTGCACCGAATCCTGCCCATGCATTACTCACCAGTGATAGCACACTGCTAGAGCGGTCAAGCGCCAGTAGACTTGCGACAATTGCCACGCCAGCTACGCCAAAACGTCCCATTTTCACCATGTCTTTTTCGCTAGATTCTTTCTTCGAGATCACGCGATAAATATCTTCCGTTAGCGAGCTTGATGACACTAATAGTTGCGATGAAATGGTGCTCATGATCGCGGCCAGAATTGCGGCTAATAAGAAGCCACTAATGATCGGATGGAACAACAACTCAGAAAACACGATAAAGATGGTTTCAGGATCGGTCAGCTTCATGCCAAATTTATTGGCGTAAGCGATACCGACAAGACCTGTTGCCAGTGCACCCACAATGGTCACTGTCATCCAGCCCATACCTATGTGTCTGGCGGTTTTAATGTCAGCGACTGAACGAATTGCCATAAAGCGCACAATAATATGCGGTTGGCCAAAGTAACCGAGTCCCCAAGATAAGCTTGAGATAAGCCCTAACATAGTGACGTTTTGCATGGCATCGGTGAAGTGTGGAATCGATTGATACGCAAAGTTCAGCATAGTGTCAGCGCTGGTAAACTCTTGATATGCCACCACAGGCACTAAGATTAAAGCGACAAACATGATACAGCCTTGGACAAAGTCAGTGAGGCTCACTGCTAAGAATCCGCCCAACAAGGTATAAGAAACCACTACGCCGAGGGTGACGACTAAACCTATGTCGTAGTTCAGGCCAAATGCTGACTCAAATAACTTACCGCCAGCCACTAAACCCGCTGAGGTATACAAGGTAAAGAAGATCACAATGATCACGGCCGAGATAATTCGGATACTACTGTTGGCATTGCCGAAGCGTTTAGCAAAAAACTCCGGGATAGTAAGGGCGTTATCCGCGACTTCGGTATAGACCCTTAATTTGGGTGCAACGACCAAGTAATTAATTAGAGCACCAATTAATAGTCCAAGTGCGATGTAAATGGTTTCGAAACCAACCAAAAACATTGCGCCGGGAAGACCCATTAGCATCCAGCCACTCATGTCAGATGCACCCGCTGAGAGTGCGGTGACCTGTGGGCTCACCTTGCGGCCGCCCAAAATATAGCCGGATACATCGCTGGTGGATTTTTTATAGGCGAATAAGCCAATAGCAAGCATGGCGATAAAGTAAATTGCTAAGGAAACGTAAGCCAGGTAATTCATGGGTTATTTGTCTCCTAACGCTTTGTTATTTTGAATAATACTCGGTTTCAAAATGACAAAGAGATAGGTGCTTAATATTGCGCATAAACACATAAACTGCATGGTTTCCTTGGCGTGTAATCGGGTAAAGCTTGCTACTTGCGAGATAAGATTTTCCTCTGGTGGGTTCTCCGTAGACATAATTGCTCCTTGGTTGATAATTGAATTTATATCACCAATATAGTTAGTGATCTAATTATATTAAGGCATTTTATCGGCCAAATATCAAGCTTCTATTGGATTTAAATGGTTTTGGCTGCGGCACGAGGGTGGCTTTTTCGGCGGAAAATAGTTTGAGAACTGACTATTTTTCAGCGGTGTTTTTCTGCTCGGCGATACTGTGGGCAGTGCGTTCGAAGGTTAATGTGATGCGTTCAAACATCCCAGTAATCAGAGTGAATTGTTCGTGGGGTAACGGGCATTGCGCCAGCGCTTGTAATAAGGCTTCGCTGCTGGTGTTAAACTCTTCTGCGACTTGGCCGTGGGCGCAGGCGATAAATGCCTGACCTAAATTGTGTTGCCAGAGGTTGAGTGCATTTTCTAAGTCTGAGTGCGTATCTGAAATCCCCTGCAACATGCGCCGCATTCGAATCGACACATGGCCTAGATTAAGTGCAGTGAACACCAGATCGGTAAATACCCTCGAACTCTTGCCCGAGCCTTTTTCGTAACTGGCGATCCGCAGGAGTCGATCGCCCATGCGGGCGTTAAACCAAGGCTCAGGATCATCATGTTGCGCGATATGCACTAGATCTTTTTGGATAGATTGCAGCAGACGATATTGCATCAGCCGCTGGCTAGGTTCGGTGATCAATTTAAATAGCCAATACAGCACAGTAACGCCAACAAAAATCGCTAAGGCATTGCTGACAGTGTTTTCTATCGCAAATGAAATGGTATTACTGGGCTGTACTAATACCGCAAACGGCACGCAAATCCCGAGACCATAGGGCAAGGTCGGTCGATTCGCTAAGGCGAGTAGCCCAATAAAAAAGGGGCCTGCGAGCACTAAAATGAGGATTTCGAAATCGCCGCTACTCTCTGCCAGCAAAGGTAAAGCGTAAAACACTGTGAGGGGCACAGCGATAGTGATACCAACAAGAATACGGCGCAAAATCGTGGTTAGTATCGGCAGTGGCTGGCGCGCCATCATGATGGAAAAGACTACAGGCATCAGGATCATCATGAGTACCGCACTCGACCCTGTGCCGATCCACAGCGAAGCCCCAATGACAAATACCGCCATGCTGCGTAGACCGGTCGTAAACCCTATCAGTGGATCTCGGTGAAATTCCATTGGCGGCGCGTTGAGTTGTACCGCAGAATTGCTTGTCAGCACGTTATAACTTTTGAGCACCATGATCAGATCGGCGCTTAATTCCATCGCAACTTTGAGTAAGCGAGTCTCTAATGGGCTTCGGTCGCGGTATTGCATCAGGTTTTGCTGGAGTTGATACCTCAAGGTGCGCGCCATTTTGTAGCATTCTTGGTCATCACTGGATTGCGCCATCAAGGTAAAACTACTGCGCATATTGGCTAAGGATTTCGCGAGTGGTTCGCTAACCAGATGGGAATGATTACGTTGCAGCCGGCCAAATATTTGGATTGCCGCCAATAGCGAAAGGGTTTTATTGCAGAGAAAGTTCGGCGCATGGCTCTGCCCGCGTCCTTCGGGGCCTTCATAAATCACTGCGCTGGAGTCGTCACTCAGCGCCGATACTGATTCCATAATAGTGTCGATATGTTCATGGCGGCTCGCATGTACGCCCTGTAAATCGAGTTCTAATGCAAGATAGTTAAGCGTTTGATTAATTGTGTTTTTAGCATGCAGTTGCAGGCCATGTTTTACCTTAGTCGGCCAAAGTAGCGAACTGACCAAGACGGCACAAATTGCGCCGACGATAATTTCGCTGATCCTCGCCTGCGCCACATCGAATATTTTTGCACTATCGGCTGTGCCTGGGCTCGCCATCACAATGAGCACTATCAAGCAGGCTGTCATGCCCGCCATAGCAAAGGCATAGACAAAGTTTTGCTGGCGCACCATGGCCGACAACCCAGAATTTAACCCTATCCAGCAGGCGAGTAATCCTAAGGCGAGTTCGGGATAGGGTGTAAACCCGTTGAGTATGGCAATCCCTGCAAGTGCGCCGACTAAGGTGCCGCCAATTTGGCATAAGCCCTTTTCGATCACGAGGCCACTTTCGGGGCGAATTTGCAAAAATACCGCTGACACCAGCGCCCAATATGGCCGTTCTAAATTTAAAAACATGGCCACATATAAGGCGAGCGCCATCGAGATCACGCCTTTAATCGCGAAGATGAGGGTTCGTCGGTCGGGAAAAAATAAACTCTTAAGTAATAGCGTCATAATGACTATTTGTCAGTCTGTAGCTTGATGGAAACTGTCATGCCGACGCTCAGTTCTATGTCCTTAGGAATGCTATCTAGCTGGATATCGACCGGAATACGCTGCGACAACCTCACCCAATTAAAGGTTTGGCCAATTTGCGGTAATAACTGCCCATTAGCGGTGACATTGGTATTGGCAATCGCCTTACCTATGCTGACCACTTTGCCGTGCAAGACATGGCCACCACTCATTAGGCTGACATCGGCGTTTTGACCTATGTGAACCAAGGGGATTTTGGTTTCTTCAAAATAGCCTGTGATATAGAGAGAGTCTTGTTTGACGAGCGAAAATACTGAGTTGCCTTTGCTGACATAGTTGCCATTACGCAGGCTTAAATTGATCAGGGTGCCATTTTCGGGAGCGTGAATTTGCGTCCGCGCTAAGTCAATTTTGGCGGTATTCAATTGTGCCTGTGCGAGTTCATAACTGGTTCTTGCCAGTTCGGTATTGATAAAGGCTTCGTCGAAGGTTTCTTTGCTGACTAAGTTGGCGTTGGTCAAATCGATACGGCGTTTGTATTTATGTTTTGCCAGTTCCCATGTCAATTTTTGGCTTTCCGCTTTGGCATTTAATTCGGCAATTGTGGCCTTGTAGCGGGTATCGTCCACTGTGAACAATACATCACCTTTATTAACGACTTGATTGTCTTTTACATTCAGTTGGTTTACCCAACCGGATACATCTGGCGCTATGGTAATGATTTCGGCGCGAACTCGGCCGTCGCGGGTCCAAGGAGAATAAAGGTAGTGCGACCATATCCAATGTCCGGCGATACCTGCAATCGCGACCACAATAAGGGTGAGGCTGATACGAAAGATTTTTCCCATGAACAATCAACTCCCAAGCAAGTAAATGACCAACGCCAGATAGCAGATAAACAGCCCAACTTCGAACCAAGCTGCGCGCCACAGCTTGTGATAGAGCCCAGTTTGATAGAGTACCCCGCGAGTGATGCAGGAAAGCAGAAAAGCGAAGGGGATAAATATAATTAATGGACTAAATAACAAACCATCGAACGCGAGTTCTTTAAGCATTACGCTATTCATCCCGATAACAGTGGCGCAGCGATAACAGCGCTAAGTGTTTAAAATGCAAAGTACTCAGTCGAGATTATAGGAAAGTCGCGTGAGAGTTAATGGTTTTATGCTATCTGTGATCAATTAGGGCCAGCATAAGCTGGCCCTAAATATGATGAAATCAAAGCGAAAATCGCTTCTACCTCATGGTAACAAACTCTTCCGCGCCCGTGGGGTGGATAGCAACGACCGCATCGAAATCGGCCTTAGTCGCGCCCATTTTCATGGCGACGCCGAAACCCTGAAGGATTTCGTCCATACCAAAACCAATACCATGAATACCAACGACTTTTTCGTCCTTGCCAGCGCAGACTAACTTCATCTTACAGGCTTGGCGATGGGCCGTAACGGCGGTGTACATGGAGGTAAACGTCGACGTATACACTTTGACGTTATCGTCGCCGTATTGAGTACGGGCCTCAGGTTCGGTCAAGCCCATAGTGCCGATAGGTGGATGGCTGAACACAACGGTTGGGATCAGGTTGTAATCCATTTTGGCATCTGTCATACCGTTAAATAAACGCTCAGATAACAAACGGCCCGCTTTAACCGCAACAGGGGTGAGCTCTACGCCGCCCGCCATAATGTCGCCGACACAGTAAATCCCTTTGTGAGTTGTATTTTGCTGCTCATCAGTGATGACATAGCCTTTGCTATCTAATTGCACTTCGGTATTTTCTAGGCCGATATTGCCTGTTGCAGGTGAGCGGCCAATTGCCCAAATTAGGCAATCGACTGTAATGCTTTCACCGTTTTCTAAGTTTAATGTCAGGCTGTCATCGGCATTTTTAACCACGGCTTTTGGCACGCTATGGGTGTGTAATGTCGGGCCTTCGGTTGCCATCGCATCGACGAGAGCATCGACTAATATAGGGTCAAAGTTACGCAGCGGCGCATGTTTACGCACTAATAAGTGAGTTTCACTGCCCAGAGCGTGTAACACGCCAGCGACTTCTACGGCGATATAACCCGCGCCAACAACGGCAACACGCTTAGGTTGCTCGCGTAGGGCGAAGAAACCATCGGAGTCGATACCGTATTGCGCGCCAGGAATGTTCGGAATCGTCGGTGCGCCGCCAGTGGCGATAAGAATGTGATCGGCGGTGTAATGTTCGCCGTCCACTTCGATGGTGTTGCCATCCACAAAACGGCCGTAGCCATTTAACAGCGTCACTTTGTTGTTGGCAAAACCACGGCCATAGGCATCGTGAATACGACCAATGTAGGCTTCGCGGTTTTCGACCAAAGTGTTCCAATCGAATTTATTAACAGTGACGTCGAAACCATAATCTTTGGCGTAAAGGTTCATCGCTTCGGCAACATGGGCGCCATACCACATGACTTTTTTGGGCACACAACCTACGTTTACACAGGTGCCACCCACGTGTTTGGCTTCGATGAGTAGAACCTTAGCACCACGCATTGCCGCTCGGTTTGCTGAGGCGATACCGCCGCTGCCTGCGCCTAGGCAGATATAGTCAAAATGTTGAGCCATGAGTTTCTCCGTCTTACTTCAAGGATGAGATGCTTTACAGCAGAAGGTCATTGTAGGGGGCTTTGTGGTAACAGACCAGCCTATTGCATCACTAACGTATAAGGCATTGCTTTTAATAAAAAATATTACTAAAGCTGCACTCAGTTGTTATCGCGTGGCTGTTTCGCGGCGATATTGGCACTTAGAGTGATCGTTTTGAGCTGGGCCTTCTGCACCACATTTCAAACACTGCCACTCTTTTTGGCGGGCGCTGAGTTCGTCGGCTTGATGTTTAGCAGCGTTATCTTGCTTGTCGCCGAGTAGGGACTCTAGCTGATCCATACGTTTATCGAGCCAACGGCAATTAGGATCATTGGCGACATGTTCACGACTGGCTAGCTGTTGTTTGCGACTGAGTTTTTTACTCTTAGCGGCTTTGTTCGATTGAGTGGCTTTAGTTGATTTAGTGGTTTTGGATGGCTCTGCGGGTGTGACAGTGGGGGGCGAATACTCGAACGCACTTTGCACTTGGTTAGGCACATTAATCGGCTTACCTTCATTGTCGAGCAAAGTGCCTAGGGGCAAAGGCGCGGTTTGTGTCGGTTGCGCTAAGGATTCTAGACTCGGTTCAGGCTCTGGTACCTGCTGCGCATTTGTCGAGCTTGTAGCTTGGATAAAAAGCAGGGGCAAGGTAATGACAGCAGTTCGGATAAGATAGAAATGATGCGTTAACATTCCCTGTTCCTCGGCAAAATCGATGTGAATAGTGAGTCGCTCCGTCGATATTTTGAGTTTAGTTAGTGAGCTTTGTTTTTGCCAAATGTCACGGGATAAATTGACAGAGGAAGGTTGCAATACAGCGCTAGAAACATAGAGCTAAAACGACGTTAAAACGTTATTGCAAAGTGAATGCCGGCATAGGTTTGATCCTGTGAACTCATATCGCCATTGGCTGAGGCTTCTTGCTCAATATCACTCTGGGCAATGCTGTGGCTAATGTGTCCGCTAATACTCATGCTTGGGGTCAGTTGATAATTCGCTTCGAGGCCAAACTGCAGGTTATTACTGCCATCGTGTTCTTCTGTGCGGTATTTAAAATCAAACCCTTGAGTGATATAGGGCGTGAGGCTGAACTGGTCTGTGATATTCCAATAACTGTGCAAACTCACTTCAACAAAGTAGCCTGCCGCCTCTGTGGAATAGACATAACTCACCGATGGTACCAACCAAGCTGTGGCGCTGTAGGCGAGTTCTGCAAATAGCTCGTTATCTTGGCAGCGGCTATTGCTATAGCCTTCAATGCGCTGATATCCCAGATTGGCCTCAAGGTTTTCGGCTAAGTTGAACCCATATTCAAGGCCGATATTCCACTCTGTATAGGCTTGGCTATCACCGCGTCCGACTAAGGCATAAGTGGTTAAGTTGCCGTGTTGAACGGCAGCATTGAGCCAATAAATACCCCCATTTTGCAAGTTATTGCGACCCTGTGAGACATATTTGCTGTCCCAACCTAAATCCAGCGTCACCGCCAAAGGTTCTGTTATCTGGCGGGGTAATATGGTGTTTGAAATACTATCGACTTGTTCTAGGCCCTCATTAGCAACTGCGTTGTGACTAAGGCAGTTGATCCCTAATGTGCAGAGGACGCTGGCGATAAGTTTCACTGAGTGTGTTGCCATATTTTTGCTGATTTTGGTCGAGGTACGTTAGTTATGCAGATAATACCTTTCCCATATACAAACATTAATGCGAATTGATTCGATTTGCGATCGAGATTGCAACAATGTGTAGGTAAATAAAACGTAAATCCTAAATGCGAACTAGTTCACTTTTTTTCAGGGGAAATAGGGTTAAGTAAGGCGTTCGAAGGGGACAATCGGTTTTCTCGCCTTGATAAATAGGCCATTAGCCCTTATTTATAACAGATACAGATTGTTGAGGAGTCAATATGAGCAACCCTTTGCTTAGCGGCGCAAAATTACCGCTTTTTTCACAGATTAAACCGGAACATATTCAAGTCGCCGTTGAGCATGCCATTGCTCAGTGCCGCACTAAGATTGATGAAGTGCTGCAGAACCAAGGTCCTTTTACGTGGGACAACTTGGTCGCGCCATTAGAACAGGTTGACGATGAGCTAAGCCAAATTTGGTCGCCCGTTTCTCATATGAATTCAGTGACTAGCACAGATGAGTGGCGTGCCGCCCATGATGCTTGTTTACCTCTTTTATCGGAATACGGCACTTACGTTGGCCAACACCAAGGTTTGTATCAAGCCTATAAAGCGCTGCGAGCATCCAATGAATTTGCACAATTGAGCCAAGCCCAGCAGATGGTGATAGAGCACAGCCTGCGCGACTTTGAACTATCGGGTATTGGCTTAGATGATGCGCAAAAAGTGCGTTATGGCGAGATTGTAAAACGTCTTTCTGAACTCACCAGTGGTTTTTCTAATCAATTACTGGATGCGACGCAAGCTTGGACTAAGTTGATCACAGATGAAGCTGAGCTTGCTGGTTTGCCTGAGTCTGCCAAAGCCGCTGCTAAAGCGATGGCGCAGTCGCGTGAGCTAGAAGGTTGGTTATTTACCTTAGATTTTCCATCTTATCTACCCGTCATGACCTACAGCGAAAACCGCAGTCTTCGGGAAGAATGCTACCGTGCGTTTGTCACTCGCGCTTCAGATCAAGGTCCCAATGCCGGAGAGTTTGATAACAGCCCGCTGATGGACGAAATTCTTGCTTTGCGCCACGAACTCGCATTGTTACTCGGTTTTGACAGTTTTGCTGACAAATCTCTGGCGACGAAAATGGCTGAAACGCCGGCGCAGGTGATGGCATTTTTAAATGAGTTAGCGCTGCGCTCAAAGGATCAAGCTAAGGCAGAACTGGCTGAGCTGAGAGCGTTTGCCGAGGCCGAATATGGCGTGACTGAAATGGCCTCTTGGGACTTAAGTTTCTATGCTGAGAAGTTGCAGCAGCATAAGTATGAGATTTCACAGGAAATCCTGCGTCCGTATTTCCCCGAAGATAAAGTGCTCTCGGGTTTGTTCTACACAGTATCGCGTTTGTTCGGCCTTAAAATCCTTGAGCAAAAGGATTTTGACCGATGGCATAAAGACGTGCGTTTCTTCGATATTTTCGACGAAACTGACGAACACAGAGGCAGTTTCTACCTCGATTTATATGCCCGCACAGGTAAACGTGGTGGTGCTTGGATGGATGACTGCCGTGTGCGCCGTCAAACCGCCAATGGATTACAAAAGCCAGTGGCTTATTTGACCTGTAACTTTAATGGTCCGGTCGATGGCAAACCTGCGCTGTTTACCCATGATGAAGTGACAACCCTGTTCCACGAATTTGGTCATGGTATCCACCACATGCTGACAAAAATCGATGTTGCAGGCGTGTCGGGTATCAATGGTGTGCCTTGGGATGCGGTCGAGTTACCGAGCCAATTTATGGAAAATTGGTGCTGGCAGGAAGAAGCCTTAGCCGAAATTTCTGGCCACTTCGAAACGGGCGAGCCATTACCTAAAGCCTTGTTGGATAAAATGCTGGCGGCGAAAAACTTCCAGTCTGGCATGATGATGCTGCGCCAACTCGAGTTCTCGTTGTTCGATTTTAGAATGCACCACGAATACGACCCCGCTAAAGGCGCGCGCATTCAAGAAACCTTAGACGAAGTGCGTCGTCAGGTGGCCGTATTAACACCGCCGGATTTTAACCGTTTCCAACATGGATTTGCCCATATTTTTGCGGGCGGTTATGCCGCAGGTTATTACAGCTATAAATGGGCAGAAGTGCTGTCGGCGGATGCGTTTTCTCGCTTCGAAGAGGAAGGTATTTTCAACCCTGAAACGGGTCGTCGTTTCCTGCACAATATCCTCGAAATGGGTGGTTCAGCCGAGCCGATGGACTTGTTCAAACAGTTTATGGGACGCGAGCCGAATATCGATGCCCTGTTAAGACATTCAGGCATTGCTGCATAAGCAATTGTGAGTTTTGATAAATCAGCCCCTTTTAATGGGCTGATTATCTGAGGGTATTTAGCTTAATCGAACGATAAAAAGACGCCCTAGGGCGTCTTTTTTGTGAGCTATATCCCGCTTGCCCTGTGGTATGACCTCTGTTAGCCTGTGGCTCTTATTTCAAGGGCGGCGCGTTATGAATCTGTATTTTCGTTTGTTTTGGTTGTTATTCTGGCGCACGCGCCATTGTCGTAAGATCGATTTTCTAGGGACAAGCCGTATCACTTATCGTGCTTTACCGAGCGATTGCGATATCAATTTCCATCTCACTAATTCTCGCTATCCCGCGTTTATGGATCTGGCGCGGACCTATATGTTGGCTGAGATGGGTCTGCTGAAACGTTTCTTAAAGTTGAAGTGGATGCCAATAGTCAACGCCGCCGAATTTACTTATATTCGCGATATTAAGCCGCTAAAAACCTTTGAGATTGAAACCAAAGTCGTCGGTTGGGATGAAAAGTATTTTTATATTGAACAACGCTTTGTGAGCGAACGTGGCCTACATTGTATCGTCCATGTACGCGGTGTGTTTGTGTGCAAAGGTAAGCAAGTGCCGTTAGATGTACTCGTGAAAGAAGCGGGTTATACCGATCCTGCACCTGAGTTGCCGCCCGAAGTCGTGAAGTGGAAAGCGTTTTTGCAGTTGAAGAAAGAACGCAATATGTGATTGTGTTGAGGCATGACTTACTCGCTAAGGTATGCCTCTTATTCCTGCCGTTTCCTCCATCTCAGCCAGTAACACCTCTTCTTGTACTAACATCCAAGCGCCACGCAGTTGTGCCTGTTGCCAATAGCGCACGATTTCATCTAAATCCAACAGGTTTAGATGTTGGAAGCTATAGCTTAAACAAGGGATGAGTGCACAGTCGGCTAAGGTAAAACTGTCGCCACAGACCCAATGATGTTGTGTGAGTTGCGCGTCTAAGCGTTGAAACTGTGTCAGTAGTTGCTTCTCTAATTGTTTGATTTCGAATTCATTGCTGTCTTCTATATGCTTTAACTTTTCTAATTGAAATAATGGGTTGTTAATATCATTGTCTATGATGCGATCGAACAAACGTACCTGTAAGTTGCGTTGTGGTTCTTGTGGCAGCAGCTGGGTACTGTTTTTAAAATGCCTATCTAAGTACTCGATAATAATGCTGGATTCGGGTATCAGCTGTTTATTTTGGGCTTTAAGCAGGGGGATTCGCGCTTGCGGATAACGTTGGTGAAATTCCTTGCGAGACAAAGGGTCGCGTAGATCTATGATTCTGGGATAGAAGTTGGCCTGCTTTTCATAAAGTGCGATGAGCACTTTCTGTGAATAGCGTGATAACGGGTGATAAAAAAGCTCCATAGGCACTCACTCCAAACCCAGTCTTTTGCGGACTTTACGTTTTAACTTTAGTCGTAATTGAAGCGCTTGCTGTAAGAGTTTTCTTAAAAAATGCTGGAATAAACACAATTTTTCTTGGCAAAGCCAAGTGATCCATCAGGGATAAGAATCGGTATTATGAGCCCATATAGAAAGTGTCGGGATTTAATCATTTTAAAGGTAATAATATGAGCCAGTTAGAGCGTTTTTCATCTATTTATGCCAGAGCCAGTGAGCGCAAAGGCGGACCTGCTGGACTCGAAGCCTTATTGTCTGGTTGCCTGTCTGATGATGAAATTCGCCAATATCGGGATGCTGAATTATTGTCGGCAATGAGCCGTCAGGTGTTTCAAAGTGGTTTTGTATGGCGGGTGGTGGTTAACAAATGGCCCGAGTATGAGAAGTCTTTCTTTGGGTTCGAACCACATAAAGTATTAATGTTATCGCCTGAGCAAATTCAAGCGCGGGCAAGTGATGCGACCTTGATTCGCCATCTTAAAAAGACTCAAGCCATTTATGATAACGCTCTGATGATCCACGATGTTGCTCGCGAACATGGCAGTTTGGCGCAACTGATCGCCGCTTGGCCGACACAGGATATTATTGGTTTGTGGGCGTTGTTGAAGAAACGAGGTACTCGATTGGGCGGCAATACGGGTCCCTATTTTCTGCGCGGTATTGGCAAAGATACTTTTTTGTTAACCGATGATGTACAAGGTTATTTTAAAGCACATAAGTTAGTCGATGCGGGCTTTTCATCACAAACGGCGCTTAAGCAAGTGCAAGCCGTATTTAATCAGTGGCAACAGGAGTCGGGTCGTTGTTTGGCTGATATCAGCCGTATTTTGGCTTGCAGCGTGGGCGATAATCGAATTTAGTCCTGTTAAGTTGTGATTGAAGATGAACAAATTAGTTTTAATAGACAAATATTGCTTTGCTAGCAATATTTGTCATTACAGAAGCATTATTTGTGGGAGTCTGAGTTTCATTTAATGGGGTATTAATCTGAATTTCGGGTTTGCTCCGTTTTGGGGTAACCACTAAAATAGCCCGCTAGCTATTATTTGTGACGGTTTAATTGTGTGGCGTTGACTCATAACGCTGGCGCTGCCTTTTAGCCGTGCACAAATAGTAGATGTAATAAACTGCACAGCAATCCGCTATCGGATGTATTCATGTTTTTACGCACAAGCAGTCTGAAGCCAGCTCTTTGCTTACTCTCTTTCGGTATTGTCAGTCTTGATAGGGTCGTTTTTAACGACTTGATGCTGAGAGTGGCCTGAGTAAAAACAAGCGCGCTGCGTTTTCGTCTCTATGTACAAATTATTGCAACAAGTGACGGTTAAGCTAACGTCATTGAGCTGTGGGCCTTGGCCTGCCGCAAGTCTAGAATATGAACAGATTTGCAACATATTCAATATGGAGTAGGCTTATTGGGTGTTTTACGGCATATCTCCCTAACAATGCCACTCAAAGTTAACCGATTTTTTAAATCGAATAACAATTCGATGAATATAGTAATGCTGAATGAGTGAAAATTTTCATTAGTTTACAATTTAGTTTCGTTATCTTCCTTGTTGATTCATATAGGCTATGAGATAAATAACGGATTTGATTTTAGTTACAATTACGGCTCGTGTCAGCGCAATAAGTGTACTGGTATGTGGGCAGTTAATATTTGAAGGAGTTCTCATGCGGCAGACAATTAAACTTGCCTCAGTTATAAGCGTGGCGTTATGGATGGCAGCTTGCAGCCCTCAAGAAGAGAGCGCTCAGGCGGGTGCTGGTCCACGTAGTATGGAAGTGGGAATCCTTAATGTTGTTGCCCAGCCACAAGTGATTCAGGTGGAATTACCTGGACGCAGTAAAGCTTTCCTCGAGGCTGAAGTTCGTCCACAGGTTAACGGTATTATCACTAAGCGTAGTTTTGTTGAAGGTGGCAATGTGAAACAGGGTGAATCCTTGTATCAGATTGACTCTTCAACTTATAAAGCTGCTTTAGTGAGTGCCAATGCTGATTTAGCCAGAGCGAATGCGGGCTTAGCCTCAGCAAAAGCTAAGGCGGCACGTTATCAGCAATTGGTAAAAACCAACGCCATCAGTAAGCAAGAGTTCGATGAAGCTGAAGCGGCTTATAAAGAAGCATTGGCAAATGTTACCGTGGCTGAAGCTGCGATTAACACCGCTAAAATCAACCTGCAATATACTGAAGTATTAGCACCTATCTCTGGTCGTATCGGTAAATCGAGTGTGACTGCGGGTGCGTTAGTCACTGCCAACCAGAGCCAAACGCTGGCGACGATTCAACAACTTGATCCTATCAATGTGGATATCGCGCAATCGAGTGCTCAGTTGTTACGTCTTAAAGCTAAGTTGCAGCAAGGTAAACTACAAGCTTCAGAAAATGCAGACGTGAAATTATTGCTTGAAGATGGTACTCAATATAGTCATCCGGGTAAGTTGCAGTTCGCTGAAGTGAGCGTGGATCCAAACACTGGCTCAGTTATTCTGCGCGCAGAATTCCCTAACCCTGAAGGTATCTTGTTACCTGGCATGTATGTTCGCGCTATGTTAAATGCGGGTACTGATCCACAGGCTATCTTGGTTCCACAAAAAGCGATTACGCGTAACTCTAAGGGTGAAGCTGTGGCTATGGTGGTGAATGACCAAGGTTTAGTCGAAGCGAAAACAGTGACGACCGCAGAAGTGATTAACAACCAATGGCGAGTCACTTCTGGTTTAACTGTGGGCGACAAGTTGATTGTGGAAGGATTACAGAAAGTTCGTCCCGGCGCTCCAGTAACCACCAAAGTTATTTCTGAAACGCAAGCACAATAGGGCATAGCTATGGCACGTTTTTTTATTGATCGCCCCATCTTTGCGTGGGTGATCTCCTTGATTATTATGCTGGCGGGGATCCTCTCGATCCGCTCGCTGCCAGTGTCCCAATATCCTAACATTGCACCACCGACCGTGGTGATCAGTGCTAACTATCCTGGCGCTTCCGCTAAGATTGTTGAAGATTCTGTGACTCAGGTGATTGAGCAACGTATGACGGGTATCGATCACCTCCGTTATATCGCCTCAGCCAGTGACAGTTTTGGTAATGCTGAGATCACTTTAACCTTTAACGCTGAAGCCGATCCGGATATTGCACAGGTTCAAGTACAGAACAAGTTACAGGGCGCTATGACCCTGTTACCGCAAGAGGTGCAGGCGCAAGGGGTTAACGTTAACAAGTCGAGTTCAGGCTTCTTAATGGTATTAGGCTTCGTATCGACCGATGGTTCGTTAGATAAAGGCGATATCGCTGACTATGTTGGTGCGAACATTCAAGATCCTATGAGTCGCGTACCTGGCGTAGGTGAAATTCAGCTGTTTGGTGCCCAATATGCGATGCGTATATGGCTTGATCCGTTGAAATTGACTCAATACAACTTGACCAGTTTAGACGTTATCGCAGCGATTCGTTCTCAAAACGCTCAAGTTTCAGCTGGACAGTTAGGTGGCGCGCCCTCTGTGGCTGGCCAAGAGTTGAACGCAACGGTATCGGCTCAAAGCCGCTTACAAACGGCAGAAGAGTTCCGCAAAATAATCCTTAAATCGGATATTTCAGGCGCAAACGTCTTCCTAAGTGATGTGGCACGGGTTGAATTAGGTTCTGAAAGTTATGCTGTGGTGTCACTGTATAACGGTCAACCTGCGACAGGGTTAGCGATTAAGCTGGCAACGGGTGCTAACGCACTTGATACTGCTGAAGCTGTTCGTGAAAAAATTGCTGAGATGAAACCTTTCTTCCCGCAAGGGCTAGAAGTTGTTTATCCATACGATACAACGCCTTTCGTTGAAAAATCGATAGAAGGTGTAGTACATACCTTGCTTGAAGCTATTGTACTAGTGTTCATCATCATGTACCTCTTCTTGCAAAATTTCCGCGCAACTTTGATCCCGACTATTGCGGTACCTGTGGTATTGCTGGGAACCTTTGCGATTCTGTCGTTAGCGGGTTTCTCGATTAACACTTTAACCATGTTTGCTATGGTGCTCGCCATTGGTTTGTTGGTGGACGATGCGATTGTGGTGGTGGAAAACGTCGAGCGGGTAATGGCCGAGGAGGGCTTAAGTCCACTGGAAGCGACGCGTAAGTCGATGGATCAAATTACCGGTGCTTTAGTCGGTATCGGTCTGACCCTCTCCGCAGTGTTTGTCCCTATGGCATTTATGTCAGGTTCAACGGGGGTTATTTATCGTCAGTTCTCTATCACTATCGTATCTGCGATGGCGTTGTCTGTTCTAGTTGCTTTGATTTTAACACCTGCACTTTGTGCGACTATGCTCAAACCGATTAAGAAGGGCCATGCTCATATCGAAACTGGCTTCTTTGGTTGGTTTAACCGTAGTTTCGATAAACTGACTAATCGTTATGAGTCGAGCGTTGCTGGGATCATCAAGCGCGGCTTTAGAGTGATGGCGATTTACGTTGTGCTGGTTATTGCAGTGGGTTGGATCTTTATCCGTATGCCTACGGCGTTCTTACCAGATGAAGACCAAGGTATTTTGTTCACGCAAGCCATTTTGCCGACTAACTCAACTCAAGAAAGCACCTTAAAAGTATTGGAGAAAGTGTCTGATCATTTTATGGCTGAGGAGGGCGTGAGATCGGTGTTTAGCGTGGCGGGCTTCAGTTTTGCGGGTCAAGGGCAAAACATGGGTATCGCCTTCGTTGGTTTGAAGGATTGGTCTGAGCGTGAAGCGTCTGGTATGGATGTGAAGTCTATTGCTGGTCGCGCTATGGGTGTGTTCGGTCAGATGAAAGATGCCTTAGTATTCGCCTTCGTACCGCCTGCGGTAATCGAGTTGGGGACGGCGAACGGTTTCGACATGTACCTGCAGGATAAGAACGGCCAAGGCCACGAGAAGTTAGTGGCGGCACGTAATCAACTGCTTGGTATGGCGGCACAGAATCCAAATCTGGTGGGTGTGCGTCCAAACGGTCAAGAAGATGCGCCAATTTATCAATTACATGTAGATCACGCTAAGTTGAGCGCGTTAGGCATTGAAATCACTAATGTGAACAATGTGCTTGCAACGGCTTGGGGTGGTTCTTATGTGAATGACTTTATTGACCGTGGTCGCGTGAAGAAAGTATATGTGCAAGGTGATGCCCAGTATCGTATGCAACCGGGAGATTTAGATTCTTGGTACGTGCGCAATAACAAGGGTGACATGGTGCCATTCTCTGCGTTTGCCACTGGTGCATGGGAATACGGTTCTCCACGTTTAGAACGCTTTAACGGTTTACCATCGATGAACATTCAGGGTGCCACAGCTCCTGGATTCAGTACCGGTGCAGCTATGACAATTATGGAAGACTTAGCCAAGCAGCTTCCTCCTGGTTTTGGTGTCGCGTGGAACGGTCTATCTTATGAAGAACGTCTATCGGGTAACCAAGCGCCAGCGCTGTATGCTCTGTCGATCTTAGTGGTCT
The DNA here is from genome assembly GCF_025654545.1 of Shewanella sp. SM20. Taxonomy (NCBI): domain Bacteria; kingdom Pseudomonadati; phylum Pseudomonadota; class Gammaproteobacteria; order Alteromonadales; family Shewanellaceae; genus Shewanella; species Shewanella sp. SM20. The sequence goes on from NZ_JAKKRK010000050.1 coordinate 30,108, forward strand.
TCTTAGTATTGGCAGCACTCTATGAAAGCTGGTCGGTACCCTTTGCAGTTGTGCTCGTGGTTCCGCTCGGGATCATCGGTGCCTTGATTGCAATGAATGGTCGCGGCTTGCCAAACGACGTGTTCTTCCAAGTGGGGCTGTTAACCACAGTAGGGTTAGCGACTAAGAACGCCATCTTGATTGTGGAATTCGCTAAAGAGTTCTATGAGAAAGGTTCAGGCTTAGTTGAGGCGACCTTACATGCGGTGCGTGTGCGTCTTCGCCCCATCTTAATGACGTCTCTAGCCTTTGGTCTGGGTGTTGTGCCGTTAGCTATCAGTACCGGTGTAGGCTCTGGTAGTCAAAACGCCATTGGTACAGGTGTACTCGGCGGTATGATGAGCTCGACTTTCCTAGGGATCTTCTTCGTACCATTATTCTTCGTGATAGTGGAGCGTCTCTTCAGTAAGCGCGAGAAGAAAGGTAAAGAACAGAAGCCAAACTCAGCTGAATAAGCTCGATCGTTTCTAAACTTCTAAACTAAAGCCCTGCAATTGCAGGGCTTTTTGTTATTTTAATGCTGTTAGTTATAAAGATGGATAGGCACTGTCCGCGAGTTCTGGCATATTGCGCTGAGGCAGTTAAGAGGACGAAACATGGATGATGCTGCGTTGGAATTGCAAAAACTAGATGCACTCATTGCTAAGGGTAAGATGTACGTCATTTTGGTCTTTGGCGTATTGTTCTGGGGTATGCTGACGTCCCTCGTGGTCGCCTTAATACATTATTTTATCTCGGGCGATCCATTCTGGGCGGAACTGCAAAGAGCGCTCTATATTTATCCCATTGGCGGTATTTTATTTGGTTGGTTTGTGTGGGTGGGTGCAGATTAATCGTAAGCGAGATAAACTTCGCGCCCAATAGTATCAATAGTTGTGGTTAAGCTGAGTGTAGGAGTGACATGGTGTTTTCGTGGGGTAATCTTGCCACTAAGCAACTTATCGTGGGAATGGTATGCCATGGCATAGCGCTGGCATTTTTGGCCTATGGCGTTTATGCATTTTACTTGCAGGAGCTTGTACTACCAGAGTTAACTCGCTGTGTCGGTGCTGCTGTGTTATTTGTGGGCATGGGGTTAGCTCCTCAATTATTTTTTATGTCAGTGAGCCAGATAGTATCGCAAGCTGAGGACTCGACATTAAAATCTACCCTACAGACCTATGTGTTTAATCTAGGTATTTTTTTGATGATCTGCAGTCTGTTAATGGAATGGCTATACGACTAAAGCTATCGAATAAAGAAAGGGCGTCGACTTTATCATCGACGCCTTTTTTATTGCGGTTAAGGCGTGTAGTAAGTCGCGGCTCCCGGCCCAACGGGCAGACCAAAGCCAAATACCCACAGGAAGAAGAACGCTGTCCAACCCACGAAAAACACGAGCGAGTACGGCAGCATAGTGGCGATCAGCGTACCTATCCCTAGGTTTTTCTGGTAACGACAGGCAACCGCTAAGATTAAACCAAAGTAGCTCATCATAGGTGTGATTAAGTTAGTCACCGAATCCCCAATACGGTACGCCGCTTGAATCGTTTCGGGCGCATAACCAACCAGCATCAGCATAGGCACAAAAATAGGAGCGGTAATGGCCCACTGGGCCGAGGCACTGCCAAGCATCAAGTTGATAATGCCGCAGAGCATAATAAAGAACAAAAATACGATCGGGCCCGTCAAGCCAATGGATTGCAGAGCATCTGCACCTAACACCGCCAATACTGCACCTAAATTACTCCAGTTGAAGAAGGCGACAAACTGCGCGGCGAAAAAGACGAGGACGATATACATGCCCATAGTGCTCATGCTGTGGGACATGGCATTGATGACATCTTTATCATTTTTGATGCTGCCCACGACTTTGCCGTAAATAAAGCCAGGTATGGCAAAACAGATAAAGATAAAGGCGACTATGCCCTTGAGGAATGGCGAACCTGAGATGAGACCGGTTTCAGGATGGCGCAGCGGTGCGCCTTCTGGTACGACTGAAATCGCTAAAATAACCGCGAGCACTAACATAGATAACCCAGCCCATTTTAAGCCGCGTTTCTCAATAGTACTGATGCTCTCCATCGATTGCAGTACGGTTTCGTCTGCATCATCATCTTGGTATTGACCTAACTTAGGTTCGACGATTTTTTCGGTGACAAAGGCGCCAAGGAAAGTGATCACAAAGGTGGAGACAAACATGAAGTACCAGTTTACTTCTGGGCCGACGTTGTATTGAGGATCTATCATGCGCGCCGCAGCTTCGGTAATGCCCGATAGCAAGGGATCGACAGTACCAAGCAACAAGTTAGCGCTATAACCTCCTGAAACCCCGGCAAAAGCGGCAGCTAAACCTGCAAGTGGATGGCGGCCAAGGGAGTGGAAAATCATCGCCGCCATAGGGATAAGTACCACATAGCCAAGCTCGGCAGCGGTGTTGGACATAATGCCGGCAAATACTATGGTCACAGTGACTAATCGTTTAGAGGCACCCATGACTAAGGCGCGCATAGCCGCAGATAATAAGCCAGATCGTTCGGCAATCCCGACGCCGAGTAGTGCCACGAGCACAGTGCCGAGCGGCGTAAAGCCGGTAAAGTTGGTCACTAGATGCGAGACTATCATCCGCAAACCTTCGGCGTTCATCAGGCTCACCACATGGATTAAACCGTCGGCACTGCGGCCGTGTGAGCCAATAGGTCTAGGATCGACCACGGTTAACCCAAAGTAGCCCGCAATACCTGAAATAATGACTACGGCAACACAGAACAGTGCGAATAAGGTGATTGGATGGGGCAGCAGATTGCCTAAGCGTTCAACAATATTGAGAAAACGTACAAACCAACCACTAGAGCTGATATCGCCCTGTTGTGGATTGGGTTCAGAAGCTTTTTGTGGGGGAATATCGCCGGAATTAAAACTCATCGTCCTTCCTTTATGTCGACCTTTACGCAGCGCAATATTTTGACCCTATAACAGACTCGAGACATTGCCGACGGCCGATTGTGGATGACGTGGCTGAGGGGATAACTCTAGGTGCAAGACTCGGAGTGAAAGCTAAGGTAAAAGTTAAAAAATTAGCGGCAAAGTATGATTGTTAAGTTTTAATTGAAACTTAAATGTTGCTATTGACTGTGTTGAAGTGAGCAGGGCTAAAATTAGGATAAAAAAATGGACTCTCGAGGAGTCCAGTATTCACGAGCAAAATTGGATGCTCTAATGTTGTGCCATATCACTATAGACCTTGTTTGCTGTATCGGAGCTGAATATTGATAAATTTATAGGTTAAATGCTGTTTTTTATGCAGATGATCACTTTTCATCGTTGAATATGGCCAGTTTCGTTGATGATTGCTCGTTAGATAACATCGCCAGCTCTGACCAGCGAGTAATTTCATTGTCTTAATCAGCCTGCAGGTGAAATTTTCACTCATTTATGGTTAGCTGTATCCTATTAACAAGAATAAGAAACCTAAGGATGGAAGATGGAAAAATTGTTATTGGGATTAACGCTGATTTTTATCGTGACCTATCTTTGGTACGTCAGCCTAGTCAAAAAGCGCAATACCGCGCTCGAAGCCTTGTCGGGTATCGATGTACAGCTGACCAAGCGTGCCGACCTTGTGCCTAATATTCTAAAAATTGCTAAACGATTTATGGAGCATGAAAAGTCACTGCTCACTGAAATCACCGAATTGCGGACTCTGCTAAGCCATAATTACAACAAGGCCGACCCTAGCGCAGTTAAAGAACATTTAGTTCAGGCTGAGCGGTTGAACGACAAAATGAGTACCTTGATGGTGAATGTGGAGAACTATCCTGAGCTCAAGTCCGACAACACTATGTTGCAGGCGATGCAGACCTATAACGAGGTCGAAGCGCATATCTCAGCTGCGAGGCGTTTTTACAACTCGGCAGTTTCCGAGCTTAATACTGCGGTAGAAATCTTCCCCGGCTCGATTATCGCTTCTATGGCGAGTATTAAAGTGATGCCATTCTATGAGGTAAGCGAAGCGGCAAAAGCGCCCGTAGATGCGGCCGAATACTTGTAAGCTTAGCAGTGCAGGGTGAGTTATTACCCTGCAATACTATGACATCAATATGAATATCATCACTTTTATTTTAGGTAGCCCGATTCGGACTTATCGGGGGCCTGTTGGTTTGTCTGCGGATTTGGACGAACTACCTCAACTCGAAGCCTATTACGAAGAATATATCGCTCCAATCAGTCGCAAATATGAAACTAAGCGTGTGGCTTGCCTTAAGGCGGCGCGTAAACGTTTGTATTTGAGTTTGATGATAGTGCTTGGGCTGAGCTTGCTCACCGTTATTGGCTACTACAGCGGTGGCGCTTATTTCCCGCCTTTGCCATTGCTTGCCTTAGTCGGATTAAGCTGGTGGAGCTTTGCTCCGACTCGTGAGTTTAAGCATTTGGTTCAAAATGATATTTATCCGCTGATGTTTAAATATTTCGGCGATGATTTTATTTATAGCCGCGAAATGCGCCTCGACATGAATCGACTCGTTGCGGCTAAAGTATTACCGCGATACGACAAAGTCAGCTTCGGTGACTATATACAAGGCTGCTATAAGGGCGTTGAGTTGACGGTCAATGAGCTTACCCTGACCAAGAATGTGCAAGTCGAAGAGCTGGATGTCGGTACGAATAGGCGCAGAACTGTGACCCGCACGGAAACCCAGTTTCGTGGCTTAGTGGTTGAGCTGAGTAGTCATAAAGCGTTTATGGGTCATACTGTTGTGCTGAGGGATCGCGGTGGTTTAGCCAATTTCCTGTCCGACAGCCATGCGGGACTGGTACGAGTCAAACTTGAAGATCCGCAATTTGAAAAAGAGTTCGACGTGTTTTCAACGGATCAAATCGAGTCACGCTATTTGCTCAATACGGCATTTATGGAGCGCTTACAGGAGCTTGCCAAACATTTCGATGGCAATATTCAATGTGCATTTTTCCGCAATAAACTAACTTTGTTCCTACCGAATCGCAGAACGCATTTTCAAATGCAGTCCATTTTTCATGGCGCGACCTTTTCAGTAGAATTTAGTCAGATAAACCGAGAAATGAAGCAACTCTTTGCTATTATTGAAGTACTTAAACTTAATCAGTACACGGGACTTTGATGTTGCTTACTCGCTCAGCGCTTGCTCGTACACTGACTTTTGCAGCCTTTTCATTGCCCTGCAGATTTGAGGGGCTAGGCCTGTGCTTATTATTGATATCGAGTTTGATGATAAATGCAAATGCTGAGGAGGCGCGCGAAAAAGCTAAGCCGCGTATTGTGGCGCGGTACTCACAGAGCGGCATAGTGAGTCGTGAAGGTTTAGAAAAACTCAAAATTTATCAATACCAACAAGCTAATGGTGTCACCGTATTTACCGACAAAGCCCCCGCAAATAACCAGTATCAAATTTTGTTATATGACTGTTTTGCCTGTCGTCCCGATTCGACCATAGATTGGAATGGTATTCGGCTATTTACCGCTAATTATGATGCCCTGATCTCCCATGCCGCCCATAAGCATCAACTTGATCCCGCCTTAATCCGCGCGGTGATCCACGCGGAATCAGCCTTTAATGCGCGTGCATTGTCGCGTACTGGCGCTATGGGATTGATGCAATTAATGCCAGAAACGGCGAAAGAAATGGGGGTAGCAAATGCGTTTTTACCCGAAGAAAATATCTTAGGTGGCAGTAAGTATCTGGCGCAGATGCTAAAACAGTTTAATGGTGATGTCGCATTGGCCTGTGCGGCTTACAATGCGGGGCCGACGACCGTGGTTCAGTACAATGGCATTCCGCCCTATCCTGAAACCCAAGCCTATGTTGAGCGTGTGAAAATTTTATTGAAGCGTTACCGCGAGCAGAAGGACGTTTAGTTGCCGCATTGATAAGCTAAAATGAAGTGGCGAAAATCCGGAGATCATCGCCGCCATTTGAGTCGAAGGTTACTCGCCGACTTCCCATTTTACAGTAATGTTACCGTCCACTTGTCCAAGTGTTTTACCTAAGTAATCCATTAATTCAGTTGCGATTTCGTCTAACTGCCAAGGTGGATTGATGATCCATAATCCTGCCGCAGTCATGCCAAATTCATCTGAATCGGGCTTAATGGCTTGTTCAATTCTCAGCTGACGTTTAATGCCACTGTTGGCGAGGCGCGATAACATACCTTCGGTCTGAGCGCGATTTACGACTGGATACCACAGGATAAACACACCCGTAGCAAAACGCTTGTGCGCTTTTATCAGGGTTTCGGCCACATCTTGGTAGTCGGTTTTCATCTCGTAGCTAGGATCTACTAGCACCAGAGCACGACGCTCTAATGGTGGTACTGCGGCGATAAGGCCTTTTAAGCCATCACCTTTGATCACTTTAACTTGTCTGTCTTCGCAGAAATAATCATCCAATAACACATAATCAGTGCTGTGCAGCTCGTGCAAGACCATGCGATCTTTAGGCCCTAGCTCCATGTCGATAATGGCGGGTGAACCTGGGTAGAAGTTGAGTTCGTCTGGATTTTCTTCATTAAAATGGCGCACGGCGGCGACATAGTCCTGCAGCGATTGCGGCAGATCAGTTTTATCCCAAAGCTTAGCTACACCTTCGAGGTATTCACCGGTTTTTTGTGCAAATTCATCGCTTAAAGCATAACCACCCGCACCCGCATGGGTATCGATATACACGAGTGGTTTGTCTTTCTTGTGCATCAGCTGCAAGGTTTGAAGCAAGATGGCGTGTTTCAACACATCGGCATAATTGCCAGCGTGATAACCATGGCGGTAACTTAACATGGGGGATCCTAGTAATTTGCAAACAAAGCAAAGAGAGGCAAATGCCAGTCGCTAATTATACCTGCGATGCTTGTAGGCGTAAATTTAATGCCTCAGTTGGCGCTCTGTTTATTAGCAAACCAGTGTGTGGGGGTTTGCATTTGAAAAGTTTTCAGCCAGAGATTCGCTGGTGCGGGTTTACCGAATAAATAACCTTGAAATTGTTCGCATCCTAGCGCAGTGAGCTGCAATAACTGGGCTTCGGTTTCGATACCTTCGGCAATGACGTTGAGTTTTAAGCTCTTGGCTAACAGGATGGCAGCGTTAACAATTTGGGTATGGCGTTCACTAATGCCCATTTGACTGACAAAGTAACGGTCGATTTTAATTGTGTCGGCACTGATATCAATGAGCTGGCTTAATGACGCATGGCCAGTGCCAAAATCGTCAATGGCGATAGAAACCCCCATGCGAGCTAAGGTGTTTAAGCGTCGTCCTGTTTCTTTATGGGTTGAAAATACAGAGGTTTCAGTAATTTCAATTTCCAACAATGGGATGAGTTCAGGATGATTCATATAGGTTTGGATCAACACCTTAAAGAAGCGATCCGACAGAATATCTTGCCCAGATAAATTAAAGGCTATCCTGACCAGAGGCACATTTTTCGGCCAAGAACGGATCAGTTGTAGTAATTGCCTGAAGACTTTTATCGCAAAAATCGCCTGTAATTGGGATGACTCTATGATAGGGATAAACGTGTTCGGCATAATCATAGTGCCGTCTTCATCGAACATTCTTGCCAGTGCTTCAAAGCTAATAATGTGGCCATCGGCCCTTACTTTAGGCTGTAGCCACATTTCCAGACGATTATGTTTCAATGCGTCGCGAATTTTAGCTTTCTGCGATGAGGCTTCGAGAAGATTATTAATCAAACCAATGTAATACACCATGACTGGGCTAGCTTGGGTGGTTTGCTTAATGGCAATTAAACATTGTTCCGCGGCTTGCTGCGGTGAGGCTTTATTACCCGAACTGCAACCGACTCGGCACTCGAGATGATATTCAATCTGTTGTTCATGTTTAAGTTGCAGGTTTGTTGGAATACGCTCGCGTAATTGTAGCGCTAGGTTTTCGGGGGAGATCAGCGGCAGGCTGGTAAACTCAAGCGCAAACGAGGCTCCCCTAAACCGGTATATTTTTGCGTGATGCCCAAAGCGATTTTTGAGTTCGGTCGCAAAGGCTTTTAGGATGGCATCCCCGATGCTGATACCGAAGGCGGCATTGATTTGACTAAGATTATCAATTTTGACTATGGCAACGGTCATATCCAAGTGGATCGTGCTTGGGGCTGGGTTCTGAAGGATCCCCTCATAAATCAGCCATAGCATAGCCATATTTGAGCAACTGATTGGCGAATAATACCCAGGCCGCCAGCAATTCTTTCTCCGTGATTTGATAATCAGGCCGCCTGAGTACCTCCAATCCCAAGCGAATCGTTGAGAGTACCGTTCGATGCCCAATGGTATTGGCCTGAAAATGCTTATCCCAGCCCTGTTGCTGTGCGTGTAAACCAACTAGCCACAACAGGCATTGAACCATCA
>NZ_JAKKRK010000006.1:0-115863 GCF_025654545.1 Shewanella sp. SM20
TGCCACCCTGGCGTTCTAGTTTTAACTGTCTCACCCATTTATCCATAGTGGACTTACCTACGTTCATCGCCTTTGCAGCTTCGATGATGCTATGGTTTTTATCGAGGACTAATTGGGCTGCTTCAAGTTTGAATTCAGCACTAAATGTTTTTCTGGTTGTCGATCTCATGTGTTCACCTAAAGTCATCTACGAGGTAATAATATCACCTCTATTTAGGTGGCCAAAATTAGTGTGCCACTACAAAGAGCTATCCACGGTAGTGTCGATAGCAGATGATTGGTTTCTAGAGAGGGCGATGTTTCAAGACGCTGCGAATTTATCAGCATCTGACTCCCAGCATAAAATGGTCGTTAAGGAGCTTAAGTGTGTCACCGGCACATAACTAGTCGGTCAACCGGCCGCCAAAAGCGTGGCGCTTTTGGTGCCCTCCGCTGCCCTCCTACGCTGGTTGCCATCAGCGTTAGGCCGCAATGTCGCTCTGAAATTTTGGTATAAAATTATATGAAAAATTATTTTGAGAGTCCGTTTAAGGGTAAACCTCTCACTGAACAGATTAAGAACCCGAATATCAAGGTAGGTCGTTATAGCTACTATTCAGGCTATTACCATGGACATTCATTTGATGAATGCGCCCGCTACCTCCTGCCAGATCGCGATGACGTTGATAAATTAATTATTGGAAGCTTTTGCTCCATAGGAACAGGCTCATCCTTTATCATGGCTGGCAATCAAGGGCACCGGCATGATTGGGTTACATCATTCCCTTTCTTCTACATGAATGAAGAGCCTGCATTTTCGGAATCAGCTGATGCTTTCCTAAGTGCAGGTGATACCGTTATAGGAAACGACGTGTGGATCGGTTCGGAGGCAATGATTATGCCCGGAGTAAAGGTCGGTCATGGAGCAGTGATTGGTAGCCGGGCTTTGGTGACCAAAGATGTAGAGCCTTACGCGATTGTTGGCGGAAACCCGGCAAAAGCGATAAGAAAGCGGTTCTCAGAACATCAAATTTCAATGTTACTGGAGATGCAGTGGTGGGATTGGCCGTTGGAGCAAATTAAAGAAGCAATGCCTTTTTTGTGTTCGTCTGACATCGAAGGCCTTTACCGTATTTGGCAACGTTCAAGTGCCTAAAGAACGGCCGTTGTCACCCCTTCGGTGCTGGGAAGGCTTTCTGCCGCTTCGCGACTACAAGTCCGCCCCAAGGCCGGGTGTTAGTTTTCGTAGAGATGGAGCTTTGTAGATGTTTAAGAAATTTATTTTTTTGTTAGTTATGATTGCGTCTCTTACTGGTTGTAGTGCTACAGGCCCCAAATTTACTCAAACGGAAGCGCCTGAGGTAAATAAAGCTAAAGTGTATTTTTATCGTCCTTGGGCCATGCTGGATGGCGCCGCTGCTCCTATGGTACAGATAAATGGGGTAGATGGTTTTGAAATCAGTAATGGCGGCTTTCATATATTGGACCTTAATCCAGGCAATACGATAATCGCAGTTAAAGAGGGCGGTATTATGTCCAACTGGCGTGCAGGACCATTGCAAATCTCTTTCGATGCTCAAGCCAATAACACTTATTTTGTTCGCTTAACTGCAGAGCTTGCTAACTCAGCTTATCTTGGGGGGGTAGCCAGTATTTCTGGTAATTACTCGCTTGGATTGGTTAATCCAGAAACTGCAACGCAAGAGTTGCGTGAAACGAAAAATAACTAACAAGGCAAGTCAGCATCGCACCTTAGGTGCTGGACTCGCTTACGCTCGCCGCTTGCGGCGTTAGGTAGACAAGGATAACTCAGAGTGTACCTCAAGTATTTCATCATAATTACCTTATCCCTCTTCACTATGGGTTGCCAATCTACCCCAAAAGGCGGAGCCATTCCCATTGAGTCCGCCAAAGAAATAAAACTAGATGTTTTGAATATCAAATGGAGTGATCTTAGCTTAGCTCCAGGCGATAGAAGAATTGAAGATACAGGTTTTGTAGTCGCTAATTGGTCTGAGTCTTCTGATGATATTGGTCTATATTTAGGCATTTTAGGCGTATTAGCATCTGATTTATTAAATGAAAAAAACTTAGAAGGGCGCTTGGAAACTGAGCTAAAAGAAAATTTTGATTTGGCTAGAATTCTATTGGATTCGTTAAATTCACACTCTGAGTTAATATCAGAAATAAAGTCAATTCACTTAAACTCTAATATAAAAAATCAAGTAATAACACTTGAGCCATGGTGCATTATATTTTCCAATGAAAAAGGTCTGATTTTTGTTCCTCAGCTCAAAGCCACATTAAAATCTGAGTCCGGAAATGCAATTTGGGAAGGCAATTATGGACCAATGAGCAAAAGCAAGCCATTTGCTCTTAAAAACTCAATGACGAGCGAAAATATAGCTTTATTAAAAGCCAGACTAATTAAAGTCTATGGAGAAATTACAAACCAATTGACTGCTAATATCCAAGGTCAAACTAATTATGTAAGTAAAGATGAACATCAAAAGCTTACTGATGAGCTTATGAATAACTTGGAAATCCAGCTTGATGAAAATCTACTTAACAAGCAAATTTATAAGGAATAAAACATATGGGCTTTCGCTCCGATCAAGTTTAGCCCACATGTTTTAGCCCATTATTTGGACGTTAGGTGTCAGAACTATGAAAGTACTTTTTCTATTATTGAGCATGCTTTACCCAGCCTTATGTTTGGAGAGTGACACAATGTGGGATGTCTACATTCAAAAAGATGAATGGGCAGTACTTACAAAAAAACCTTCAGGTGAGTATTCTTTACCACTTGCTATAAACTCAATACCTAAAGGTGTCTGGATCGAGCATTTTAGGTTTTTTCCAACAGAAAAAGACGAGAAGATGCAGGCTGAGCTGCACAAATATTTAGAGGCGAAATATCCACGCTTACAAGCCGAGGCATTAGCCTCTGCTGGGAATATGCATAATCCAAAAATCATAGCTCTGCGAGATGCATTTAAGGAAGCGATACTAGCAACCTCAATGGTTAAAAGTCTAAATTCTGCGTTAACAGATGGCTCAAGATGCGAGCGTATTACCTCAACGAGTTTTGAAAAGTTTCATATTCAAACAAAGACAACAGGGCAACCAATTTACGGCGCAATGGTATGGCTCACTACAGAAAAATGCACCGAGCAACCCTAATACTTCAGTTTGGTTCGAAGCTTCGTTCATGCGGTCTAGATAATCCCTAGATCTCCTTAAAAAGTTGGGAGCACTCAAATCCATGCAGCAGCAACCCTAAAGGAGTATGCAACGGCGCGCTTTTGTTGCTTTTGTGTTAATGCTTGAAGGGTGTAAAGGGTAGGGCAAAAGGTGAGTTTTTTGGCAGTTCTGGGTGAATTGATGGCGCCTAAATGGATCCTTCTATTCGGCTCACTGTTTCGGTCGAGGCCTCATCCTGCGAAGGCGTTATCCGCTCCCCGTTTGTAGTCATCGAAAGCAGGTGAACTGGGATGATCTGCACACTGTTTCTGGGTGATTGAACGCGTTTTTAGGCTCATGCTGCCTTAATCTGAATTGTTATTTATATGTTTCTATTCAATGGGTGTTGTTCAGTGTGTTGCACCAATATGGTTCAACCGTTTTTCGATGTGCCTAGATAATCCCTAGATAGCCTCAAAAAGTTGGGAGCACTCTAGCCCATGCAGCAGTAAGGCTACAGATGAGTCATTGCATCAACCCTAGTGGAGGATGCAATAGTGTGCATTTGTTGCTTTTGTGTTAATTGTTGGCGATAGGGTGAAGAGGGTAAAAGCCAAGGTTTTAGACTGTTTTAGGTGAACAGTAGCTGTCTAGGCCTAGGCTTACTTTAGCCGAGTGCCAGGCTCGTTCTCTTTACCTATATTAGTTATCTTGCATGTATAGGAATGGAGCGATGATCATGTGCAATTGTGATGAATTTAGATTTTCAGATGGTCGGATTTTGTGTCTCGCCGATGCTCACGGTTTGATTGAAGCCGAACGCGACACCTTATGGTGATGAGAATCACTATCAACTCTATGTAGATGCGAGTCATTATCATCACTGGACCTTCTGGCGCGGTTGATTGCGGGTTCGGTGACACGCAGTGCTTCACTACATATGAGGATTTTAGAGGGCTTGGTTGCTGTTTTATTTGCAGGCTTGTAGGGGGCGTTCATAATTTTGAACGCTATTTATGAGATTGATTTTATTTGCTTATTATTCGTATTTTCTAAGGAGTTCAAAAAATAGGTGTGCTCGGATATACCAACTTCGACAGATCGATTTTGTGATCCTTTGATCTTTGATCTTTGCTTTATGCGCCCTTTTTCTTAGCTTTGTTAGACTTGAGGTAGTAGTTGATCTACGAAATTATAGGCAGCATATGAAGAAATTTTCGATAATCGTATTCATACAAATTTTGGAATATTTTGTTTATTAGGAATGTTACAGGCATCAGTGGAAGAACTTAAGTGTGGAGGCTCACAATCGAAATCCCACGGGCTAGCTATCCATTGCTTCTGGCTCACAATAACTGCAAATAAAAAACGCCATACCTGTAACCCTGCCGCCCGTATTTAATCGCATTGACTGGGCCTTCACTATCATTAGGTTGAAGCTGTGATTTGTTTAACAGTACTATCGCAACAACCTTTGTTAACTCAACAAACTGGACTGCAGAACATTATGAAAAATAACCAACCGGCTCAACCCTCACGCCGGACAATCCTGAAACAAACACTTGCTGTCTCGGCCCTTTCGGTAACAGGGCTGGCGGCCTTATCTGTGCCCTCTATCTCTTTTGCGGCATCCCTCAGTAAAGAAGAACGTGATGGCATGACACCTGAGGCTGTGATTGAACATTTTAAGCAGGGCAATCTGCGCTTCCGGGAGAATCGCACGGCGAAACATGATTATTTGGCGCAGAAACGCAACAGTATTACGGGTCAGTATCCTGCTGCAGTGATCCTTAGCTGCATTGACTCACGTGCGCTAGCGGAAATTGTGCTGGATGCGGGGATCGGCGAAACGTTCAATTCCCGTGTTGCGGGTAATATCAGTAATCGCGATATATTGGGCAGTATGGAATTCGCCTGTGCTCTTGCTGGTGCGAAATTGGTGCTGGTTATGGGGCATACCCGCTGTGGTGCGATACGTGGCGCTATTGATAATGCAGAACTAGGCAACCTGACGGGCCTGCTGAATGAAATTAAACCTGCTATTGAAAAAACCGAGTACACCGGAGAGCGTAAAGGGAGTAATTACGATTTTGTCGATGCTGTGGCAAGGAAAAATGTTGAACTGACTATCGAGAATATCCGCAAAAACAGCCCGGTACTGAAACAGCTGGAAGACCAGAATAAAATTAAAATCGTTGGTAGTATGTATCACCTTACTGGCGGTAAGATTGAGTTTTTCGAGGTATAACGGCAACATAAGTCCCTAGCCCTAAAAGTCTGCCTCGCACTCTACTAAGAGATTATTAAATTTTATCTCTGATGCTAATGTATGTTTTGAGTATACCTAAAGCATACATCCAAATGAGGCGGTTTTTCTGTCTCATTCGGATGTTATGTTTTCCTCATATAAAGCCTAACGAGACATTTTTAATAACAATGGCCTTTTACGGTTATGCTCGGGTTTGAAGCAAAGATCAGGAGCTCGCCTTGCTGACGCAAACTCTGCGCGACAGAACACTATTGTGAACTGAACACTGCATTGAAATTAAGCACTACCAATAAAGCTGACCGTCATCTGTCTATCACTTAATGTGAGCTCAGTAAGATTTTATTGTCACTTAATCTGAGCCGAAGATTGTGCTAATTGCGAGCACAAGGGATTTCGATTGTGAGCCGTTACACCTAGGATTTGTTATTTACTTGTAGAGTTTATGAGCACTGATGGTTGGTCTGAGCTTAATTTAGAATTAGAACACTCTGCTAAAGTAATCAGAAGTATTGAGCCGGAAGTTCTTAAGCACTTGTCATACACACCACTTTTTAATAGATAAACATAATTAGACAACATTTTTTGCAATTAAAAATAGTATTGAATTTAGAAGTGATTTTGTTGTTTAGCAGCTGTGATATTGGAAGGTTCTTAAACGAAATTTGTACATATATTTATTATAAATTAATGGTTAATCTTACATGTTTCCGTAGTCGTGCTAAAATATTGACCCAGCTTTATCATCTTTCATCTTCATTTATTTTCGTTCTCTAAAGCATTTAACTTCATGTTATCAGTAGTTAAATTGCTTTAATTGGATTCGTTGTCATTCACATCAATTTAGTATGCAGCTCTTCGATGTGAGTACATAATCTGTATATATTGGGTTCTGCGTCAGATTAGCTAAAATCACATGTATACAGGGTAATTAAAATGTCTTTATATGACAATTGGTTACGTGCAATAAACGGCAAACCATATTTAGAGAAACCAGAGCTTGCAGACCGCGACGGCTTAAGCGTTCGTATTACCCCTGCAGGGACTATAACATGGCAGTATCGATTTAGGATTGATAATCCATCAGGGTACTTAACCTTTGGTCTCTACCCGGATTTAGGACTTGCTGACGCACGTAAGCTGGTCCCTGCGTGACTAAATTCATGGGTAAATATTATAGATCCCCATACGTTTTGGAAACCGCTTAACACATTCGAAGGCCGATCAGTTCTGCTTTACTCGAGATATTATAAGAACAGTGGAACTTATATCACTCGCCATGGCGCTTTCCCACGGCAAGCGACCGGGTAATGTTGCTTTCATTAATGAGCTGGTCCGCGATATTAAACCAAGACTGGCATATCCACGATTTTAGACGGACATTATCGACCAGAATGTCGGTGGCTGGGGGATTTATAGCGTTACTGTGAGTATGGGATAAGTTCAGCAACCATGATAAATAGCGTTCCAAATTAGTTAATGTACATAACTTAACTTAACTATTATGTTGCTGCTGACATTCATGACACCAACCCGCTAATTCAAGCTGTGGGCTCGATAAGGTAAATTCTGCTTGGCTAACATTCAACTGTAACTGTTCAACAAGAGCAGTGGGCAATGCTATCTCCGTGACTTTTTGACAAGTATTACAAATTAAAAATTGATTGTGAATGTGATGATCGCATACATGATGGCAGGCAATATACTTATTCACCGTTAATAACTTATGCACTAATTGTTCCTGTACTAAGAAATCCAACATGCGATAGATAGACATTATGGGTAAACTCTCGCCCAAACTTTGTTTTAACACATCGGCAATTTCATAGGCAGACAAAGGAATATCATGATCCTGTAATACGATAAGTACTTTTTTGCGCTTACTGGTAAGATTGATGCCTTTTTCTTCACACTTTTTCACTGCTTCACGCAGTAAATCAAGATTTTTTCCTGTCATAGAACTGCCAATTTTTTTGAAATGATCATACTTGCACAGTTTACCTGATCTACCCCTTCTAATGACAATCTTTGTTAGCAATCATCAATCACCATACCGAGTGCTGTTCTGATTGCCATTTACAATCAGTAACTTAATTTACTTTCATTCATATTGAACTCGACTGATACATTATGATACGTTATAACATATCATTTTTGGCAGTAATTATATGGAGACGACCCACAAAATGAACTTCCACAAATACCTTCTGTTATTAGGTGTTGGCACTTTAGCTGTTTCAGCAGAACCTATTGAACGTATCAATGTCACTGGGCATGCTTTAGAAAAACCACTAAGTCAAAGAATACAAGCCAGTAAAATCGAACTCAGCGGCGATGAACTTAATAATCGTAAAGCCGATACCTTAGGAGAAACTTTAAGCCAATTACCGGGGGTAGACAGTGGTTTTTTTGGTAGCTCATCGGGTAGGCCACAAATCCGTGGGTTTGGTGGAAACAGGGTTAAAATGTTGCTCAATGGAACTCAAGTTGAGGATATGTCGTCGGTGAGTGAGGAGCAATACATCCCCATCGAGCCCTTTCTTGCTGACAGTATCTTGGTCATTAAAGGTCCTACAGCTGTGATTGCCTATGGTGGGCAAGCGATGGCAGGCATTGTTGATCTCCAAGATGGTCGTATTCCATTGAGCCCAATCAATGGGTTTAACAGTCGCGCTGAAGTGAAAGCTGGCTTCAATAGTACAAGTACCGCACTGGCAAAACTTACCGCAGGGAATGAATCTTTTAACTTTGCGCTGAATATGATCAACAAAGACCGTGGTGACTACGATATCCCTGGATATTCTAAAGACAGCGATTGTAAAACGTGGTCAAAAGTCGTAGGTGCTGCACAGTTTGCCGATCTATGCCAAATCAAATATGCGCAACCTGTGTGGCAGATGAACAATCAGTTAAAACGCTATGAAGATGCTACACCTCTAGAACAACAAATTATCACCGACTACTCAATAGACAGTAATGGCACTGTGCTTAACAGCAGCCACCACACATCATCATTCTCGGCAGGCGGAAGCTACACTGGCCAACAACGTCTTTTGGGTTTGGCTTATGGTTATACGGACACTCATCGCGGTATTCCGGGATTCATGCGTCGTGGCAGCAGCGCACCAGTGGATTTTGATCAACGGGGTAATATTCGAATTTTCTCCCGTGGTGATCGCGTAGATATGAAGTATGTCGAAAACTGGGATGACAATTGGATAAAATCATTTAGCCTCGATGGCGCCTATTCGAATCAAGTCGATGATGAGCATATGGCAGAGGTATCCGTCAACCAATTCGAACTTACCTCTTGGGTCATTAGCCCTAAGCTCTATCATAGTTGGACATCAAACTTCGATGGTGTCTTAGGATTGCAGTACGACACTAAAGCCTATAAAGGGGAGGGCTATGACAATTACATGCCTGATGTCGATAGTCAAAACTATGCAGCCTATACGCTACAAACCCTGCACTTTGGTCCGGTTACTTTTGAGTTTGGAGGTCGTTATGATGCGATTAAGCACCAAGTAAACGCAGAGGGGTACAAGGTAGGCCGAGGCTCAGGAGCGAATGTTAAAGATAGAAATTTTTATCTCCAAAGCTACTCAGGATCACTGCAATGGGACATATTGCAAAATTGGTCAACACGAGTCAATTACGTTCATGCCGAGCGTGCTCCTGAAATGAATGAGCTTTACGCCAGTAACCCACACTATGCTCTGTTAATTGAAGAACAGGGCAGCTCAAATCTTAAAAAGGAAATTAATCACTCCTTTGAAATAAATACCACCGCTAAAATCGCCGATTTACAGCTAATGGCAAGTTGGTATCAAAATCAATTCAATGATTTTATTTATCTTGGTAGTACAGGCATCGAGCGTAATGGTACTTATGTTCGTGAATGGCGCCAAGCAGATACAAACAATCAAGGGTTAGAGGTACAAGCTATCTATACCTTCCCGTGGCAAAGGTGGGGAGTTTTTGAGCTTAGCGCATTTACTGACAGAGTGAGAAATACTCCTCGATATCAATACGATGGTAGTTACGACATCTTTAGTACTCGTCCACCTCTCGCTGGTGAGCGGGACGAATACTTTCGCCGCAGGTTAGAAGGCACTTCAATACCTCGAACACCACAATCCAAAACAGGCACTGCACTAAATTGGCAGTATGATGCGCTTACTGTGTCCATCGATTATGTTCGCTATCATTCACAAGGTGACGTTAGCAGATTTGAGAGGCCCTCTGAATCTTATGCTTTGCTCGGAGCCAATATCACTTTAGATCAAGTCATTTCGAAAGTGCCGACTCAAATCTACCTAAGCTTAGATAATCTTACCGATGTAGATGCGCGCCCACATAACAGTTTCCTAAGGCATTTATCCCCTATGCCAGGTCGCTCAGCGGCTATTGGTGTCAGAGTACAATTCTAAAAAAGTTTCCTTCAAGGCTAATGGCCTTGAAGGTTTTCGTTTGATTTCTAGATACCCAAGGCCAAAAATCTAACCTTCTTCAATTCAAGCCGCGACTTGCTGTTTTTTATCCCATTTTCCGAGAGATGCTTTTAAGTCATGACGGACCCAAAGCGTTTATCTGATGAAGCCTATTCAATGATATTTCTTACATAATATGGAAAAGTCATCCATTGGATTGAGTAAGAAATCTTTACCGACAATGGAAGTCATTTCTGATTCAGATATAAAAGGATTGTCAATTTTAAAAACTAATCGTTGATTCAATTTACTTTTTATCAAAAAATCGCAATGGCGTTGATAAAATAACTGGTCAAATTGACCATTATCGATAATTCTCTGGAGACCAATTTGTATTCGCTGAGCTAAGCGAGGTTTGTTAGGTGAAACATAATAATATGTCGCTAGTGGAATATGTAGCATAATGCTTTCATCAACAACGAGATCTGGATATTGTTGATTAAACTGCTCAACCTCTTGAAAGACTTCATTCACTCCGCGGCCAAATGTTATAAACCGTCCTTTTGATAACATATTAAATAAACTGTCATATTGATTGCTTTCTATAATCTTAAATCCTGCTTGTTGCATGGCAACTTTAGTTGACCATTGGCTACCTGAACCAGTATCAAGAGCAGTTAACTGCGCTAGCGAGGTGATTTGGGCTAACCTAGGTACATTTTCCTTTTTAATAATAAAAATTCTAAATCCCTGAATGCCTTTTCTAATAGGAATTTTTATTGGAATAAGCTGTTTATTCCACTGTAGGTTAGAGGCTTCTGCAATAACATTGATGGTTTCACCCTCTTGTAATGCTCTGAAGATACGATTTCGACTCATTATTAGATCTGAGACTTGCAGTGATGCTTCACCAAAATCGGCTTTGGTTGCATCAATAACTAATTGTAAAAGGTCATAAGTATACTGATATCTGTGATCAAGTTTGGATTCTGACTGATTGATAATGAATTGATCATTAGCATAAGTGACGGGTATGTTTGCCAAAACCCACAGGGAAAGAATACAAAAAATAATGCCCAGTCGCTGTAATTTATCCATCAATAAACTCATTGCTAGAGGTTGAAATTGATTCGGTGTGCTTATTTTAGCAGTAGCCTAGATGGCTTGCGGGATAAAGAAACAGATGATAAGTGTAGATTATACATTTTTTTAGTTTGGGTTTATGTGAGTTGTAAATCAATTTAGACACCCCAACGGTGTTGGCACTGGGTGCGAGTGGCTCGCAGAATATTTTAAAGTCCTTATGTTGTTTGGCCATAGTGTTTTTAATATGGCTTTACGTTATATATGCATAAACGTGTTTATAGTCTGGCAACGATTTTGGGGAAGTTTGAAGGTCGTGTTTATTGCGTTAATCATTTATGAGCACGTGCTTTGAGCGTTTAACCAGCACTGGCGCATGCTCCACGTTTTTACAGTGCTATCACTTTGGCTCTACTGCTGATGTTGAACATATAAATTGACCACTCAAGACCCAGAGAGGACATCAATGAACTCGGATAAAATTTTAGAATCTGCACAAGCAACTTTGTCTGGATTAATACCATTTCCTCAAATTGTCGGCAATCTTATTGCTGAAGGTGTCGAGTATTACTATGTAGACTATGCCACGAAGTCATTTACTTTCTATAGCGCAGCAGGTTCTACAGTGCAAGCATCTTTATCATTTGAGGGGCTTCCATTAATTGCTGAAAATTTTAATGTGATTGAACTCAGAGCTGCCATCTTGGATAGTCAGCAGCATGGGCAAACATTTCGGCTTTTCTGCCAGCGCGCTATGAATGCTGGAGTTCAAGGTTATTTCGTGTTTTTGCGAGGTAAACGTGTAACCTATTTTGGCCGTCAAGGTGACCAGCATACCGAATGGTTTTCTGGTGCTAAGCCGAGCGATGTCTAACAATGCTGACTAGGCTCGCCACTTTCTGGGCAGGGTGCATCGTGAGTTTTACATTGGGTGAATGGTTATGTGAAGTTCATTGTATACGTCACTTACATCTTCCTGTGCTTAACGTTATAGAACACTGGAGGCATAAATATGCAACCACGCAATGTCACTACTATTTCTCGAATGCCGATTTACGGCATCATGAAGATTAAGTCATATCTTGCGATGGTAATGATTTACGGGGTGATTTTAATTGGTATTGGACGGTACAATTGCGGTTAAATAGGAGAATAATGTCTTATGTACCATCAATTTCTAAATGAGCCTATGGTGCTTGATGTTGCAAAGGCATCAATACTCACATTACGGCTACCCGACGATGTGAGTGATTTTATTGTGTCGCAGGCGATCAATGCCCCTTTACTAGAGATTATCGTCATCGCTGAAGCCGGAATTCAGCAAAATATAGCCATCCGCTTCCAGCCGTTTATGGGTCTTAAGGTCGAATCGTTACCGCAAAGCCCTCAGGCTTTCAATACACCAATAACCCGCAGCCTTGGGCAAGGTTTTAGGCTTTACACGCGGATGGGAACTGCTGCGAAATTTTGTGCGGCTGAATTGAGGCGAGGTGTATCTTTTACCTTAGATACAACTCGTCATTTAGGTGCAGATAATGACTTAATAGGTGCAGATAGTTACTTAACTTTTGCCTTACAAGCCAATTCAAAGTTTGAGTTAGTACCCTTAGAAGCGGATTTGCGGGTTTTGCACGAGCCCAAAGCGTTAATGGTTGCTAAAGCACTGTTAGCAAGGCACTACGACTATGCCGCATCATCTGAATCTCTTGCAATTTACATGACCGAAATCGAGCAGGTTAGATTAGAATTGCAGTCGTTTATGCGCGGGGAGCTTGGTCAATGTCACGCCAGCCTTGCTGATGAAGTATTAAGGATCGATCCCTTGCTACTGCAGAAACAACAATGGTTATTTAGAACCTATACCCATATGTTTGAGCGACCAAACTACAGCCGCGCTGCTAATGATGTTGATAACACTGATAAGCTATTAAGAAAATTAGAGTGTTATGAATTACTCGCTTCACCGGAATTGACCCTGATGGTAGATCGATTGATGGAAGACGAAACATAAACTTTTTACCCAAATTTAGCTAAATGATAAGAGTCCATTATGCATTATTTATGTCCCCTGTGTGCCGCCCCACTGACGTTAACGGAGCGAACTTGGGGTTGTTCGCAGCAACATAAGTTTGATATGGCCAAAGAAGGCTATGTCAACTTATTGCCTGTACAGAAGAAAAACTCAAAAGATCCTGGTGATAATAAACAGATGATGTTTGCTCGGCGTGAATTTTTAAACGCGGGTTACTATCAAGGTTTGAGTGATAGAGTGAATGAGCTCGCACTTGAGTTTGGTGCCGAAGCAAAACAAATCCTCGATATAGGCTGTGGGGAAGGGTACTACAGTCAACGTTTATTCCATGTGTTGAGCCAGCACCATGATTGCAATTTACAAGGTATAGATATTTCTAAGTCTGCGATTAAATATGCATCTAAACGTTACCCTAATTTGCAATTTTGTGTCGCAAGTGCCTATGAAATGCCAATCGCATCCCAAAGTGTCGATCTTGCCATTCGTATTTATGCCCCTTCAAAAGTAGAAGAGTTACAACGGATTATGGCTGATGGAGGCTTACTGATAACGGTTTCTCCGGGACCTTTACACCACTTTGCGTTGAAACAACAAATTTATGCTGAGCCAAGATTACACCCCGTTTCCACAGCGCATATTGCTGGATTTGAGTGTCTGCATCAGGAGCGCTTAATCTCCCAGTTAGAGCTGGCAAACAGTGAACATATCGCTCATTTTTTAGAAATGACGCCCTATGCTTGGAAGTTTACTCATGCCCAAAAGCAAGCATTTGCGTTGCAAGGACTGAACTGTGAATTGGATTTCCAAATTGAGGTGCATCGGATTTCAAAGTAAGCGATAAGATTAAGCTATTGAAATAAATTATTTAAAATGCTTAACTGTACTTGCTAAACAGCATGAACCTAGTGTTCTGCTAGCCGGTTGCAAAACCGTAAAGTAGATTTAGGCAAAATAAATAATCCAAAGTGTCGCAGTGTGTTGACTTATCTTTAGAATGGTTTATAGTCTTATCAGCTTGAAGGTTGGGCTTATATTTATGTGTTCAATACGACCAGTTCGTCCTGTAAACATAAGTAATACCGGCATTTTCCAGCTCCACCCGCCGTTAAGGCTTTAATTTTTTATTTACAGGATTTATATTATGTCTCAAGTTACTGGTGTTGTTAAGTGGTTCAACTCTGACAAAGGTTTCGGATTCATTGAGCAAGAATCTGGCCCAGATGTATTCGTACACTTCCGTGCGATCAACTCTGACGGTTTCAAAACTCTTGATGAAGGCCAAAAAGTGTCTTTCACTGTGACTCAAGGTCAAAAAGGTCCACAAGCTGAAAACGTAACTATCATTGGTTAATTTTCAGTGCTGTTAGCTTGGAGCTGATAGCAATGGATTAAAGGGCTATGGTTAATTCCGTGGCTCTTTTTATTTGTGCGAAAATAAAATTTCATTTAGTTTAGATTATTGAATCCAGTATAAGCGACGAGATCCACTTAACATGTTGCATTAATTTAATGCTTAAATCTGAAGTTAATCCTCTAATCTTTCTCTGTTAGAATCCAATTCTGATATCTCCAAGATTTTCAATAAAACCATTTGATACACTCTCCTTATTTTTACCCCTGTAACATTCAATTCCATTATATGTTAACTCTTAACTCTTAACGCTTACTCTTATCGAGTTTATTTTTTGCGTAATCTTATATTCAATGTCGAACGCGAATGTGTCTAATCATTCATTTGTTGTAAATCAGTGACTTCAGATATTGCCGAATATGATTGGTGCACTTGCATTTCTTGCACTTAGTTATCCTACATATACTAAGCTGTACCTAAGGCTGAAAGCCTTGTAGTAAAGAGTTGAGGCTGGCAAAGCATTTAGTACTTGATCTTAATGAACACTAGCTTATTTATGATGTAGTTTGGAGCCGACCAAAAAACGAATATGGCTATTGAGATGCCTTGCATTTCGTACATTTAAGTATTTCCGACAGAAGCTTTAGGCTGCTAATCCAACTTAATTATCGGCTACTTTATAGCGGAATAATGCTTTCCCTCGACTAGTTTTTCTAACTTATAAAGGAGGGGTCTACAGTTAGCACTAAATGGATTAAGAGCCCTTTCTACTGGCGGGTATTGGCCTGATATTTTGTTAGCATGTTTATTGCTTCTAATGTGACGTTAGTGACAACGCAAGAATACTTAAAGTTGAGAACTATATACCGAGGAACTTTTGATGGGTTATGTTATTCAAGGGGCTACGATTAAGCCGAAAAATGGATAGAGCTAAATTTAAATATTGTGGAGTATTACAGTGTAAATAAAAAAGCCATGCAATTGCATGGCTTTTCTGGTTTAGCTTAAGTGATTATGGACGTGCCATATCCGACTCTGCACCATTAGCGAGCTTGATTTTGGCAGTAGACTCTTCGTTCGCAGTATTCTCATACTCTCGTCCTTTAGGGACTGCCACTTGTTCTCTCACTTCAACGACAGGCTTGGTCATATCCGAAGACACCATAGAGCCAAAGCGGCTGGCGGCTTTCGGCTTGCTGACAACAACTGCATCCGTGATTTGCGGTGTTGTTGGAGCTGTTTGTACTGTGGCTTGAGGCTTAGCGATAGCAGCAGGTCTGGCCATTGGCGCAGAGGCTGTTGCTTTCACGGCTTCTTTTACTTCAGCGCTCGGTGCAACACTTGGCTCGACAAGTGTTTCGGTTTTAGCTGCTTCAGCTTTGGGTACTGCTACTGATTTAGTCACTGAGCTTTCAACTGATGGGACTGCAACGACTACGGCTTCAGTAGTAACGCTGGTCACCTGAGTTTCAACGATTGACGCAAGGTCAACTTTTACGTCAGCAGCCTTTGGCTCTTCCGCTTTCGTTTCAGTGGTTTTAGTCACAACAGGTTTAGTTTCAACTTGCTGAGTTTCAACTGCTGCAACGTCATTTGCTTGAGGCAGAGGCTCAACTTTTGCTTCTACTTTAACAACAGCAGGAGCTCCAACAGCTGGAGTTGAACTTGTTTCAGCTATTTCGACGTCAGCAGTTTTAACGGCTGGTTCAGTTACCGCTGTTGTTTGAGTTGCAACAACAGGAGTTTCCACTCGAACACTGACGATTTCGCTTGGGTACTCTTGGTCAGCACCTAATTCGTCATTAGGAACGAATTGCGCTGGCGTTGATGTACCTTGGTCATCTTCGTCGCGACGACGACGTTGACCCGCTGCACGAAGGTGGCGAGGGCTACGACGGCTACGACGTTGACCATCTCTTTGCTCGCGTTTTGATTGATCATCAGCATTTTCGTTGTCAGCATCAACTTCGCTATCTTGCGATACAGCATCCGCTGCTACAGTATGAGCTGTTGTGTCAACCAAGGTGTTTTCAGCTACGTTAACAGCATCAACCGCAGGTGTTTCCACTACAGTAGAAATTACAGTTGTCTCTTCTAGCACAATATTTTCTTGCGCTTCTTGAGCGGGAGCAGCTTCCTTACGAGGCTGGCGACGTGTTCTTGGTGCTTTAGTTTCTACTGGCGTTTGTGCAATGACTTCAGCTTTGGCATTAACACTGATAGTACTTGCCGCTGCGGCGTTAAGGGCTGCAATTTCCGCTAACACTTCTGCGGCATCTTCAGGTGCAATTGGGATCGCATTATCTGGCGTATTATGGCCATTATCGATACGCACCTTACGACGCATGTTACGGCGCTGACGACGCTCACGGGCGACTTCTTGCTTAGGGGCATCATCTGCTTCAATGTCGGCAACAACATCTTTTGGCGCTTGTACGCGTGGCTTCGGTTCAGCTTTAGCTGGACGTTTAGCCGCTTCTTCTTTTTCGCGTACTGGACGTTCTTGTGTGCTGACTACTGCATCAGTCGGCTTTTTTGGATTGCGGCTACGCGGCTCACGAGTGCCTTCTTTTGCTTTGTCGGCATCTTGGGCATTGCGTGGGCGGCGAGTGTCATTACGACGGTTACGGCGATTTGCGTTAGCCGCACTGGTATCAGTTGCTTTAGTTTCAACAACTTTTACGGGTTCAGCTTTTTCACTTGGCGCAAACATGGCAATGATTGCACTCACAAGCTTGCTGAAGAAGCCTGGTTGTGGCGCTTCAACTTTCACCGTTGGTGATGGGGCTTGTTCTACTTTTTGTGGCGCTGCAAAACCTTTTAATGCCGGAATAGGCGCCGCAGTACGTTCCAGTTTGCGTGGCTCATACAATTTGGCTTCAGGATGCTCTATACGCTTATAGCTTGATTCACTGATTTCATCATCACTACGGTGACGGATCACGCGGTAATCAGGCGTCATCATGTGTGCGTCAGGTATCACATACACTTCGACATCGTGACGCTGTTCTGTGATGCGAATGGCTTTGCGTTTCTCGTTTAACAAGAAAGCTGCAACATCCACAGGCACAATCGCTTCGATTTGTGAGGTGTTTTCTTTGATGGCTTCTTCTTCCATCAAACGTAAAATTGACAGTGCTAAAGACTCGGTACTGCGAATCGTGCCTTGGCCATGACAGCGAGGGCAGATATGCGCTGCAGATTCTTCTAAAGAGGGGCGCAGACGTTGACGCGACATTTCCATCAAACCGAAACGAGAAATGCGACCTAACTGCACGCGAGCACGATCATGGTGCACAGCATCACGTAAACGGTTTTCAACTTCACGCTGATGACGCACTGGCGTCATATCAATAAAGTCGATAACCACTAAGCCACCTAAGTCGCGGAGGCGCAATTGGCGGGCAATTTCATCGGCGGCTTCGAGGTTAGTGTTCAGTGCTGTTTCTTCAATATCGCCGCCTTTAGTGGCACGGGCAGAGTTGATATCGATTGAGGTTAAGGCTTCAGTTGGGTCGATAACAATCGAACCGCCAGATGGCAGACGCACTTCGCGTTGGAAGGCGGATTCAATTTGTGATTCGATTTGGAAGTGAGTGAATAATGGCACTTCAGCTTCGTACAGTTTTACGCGCTCAACGAAATCAGGGCGAACTAAGGCGATATGTTGCTTCGCTTCTTCAAAAATACGTGGATGATCGATGAGGATTTCGCCCACGTCACGGCGTAAATAGTCACGAATAGCGCGAACTATCACATTGCTTTCTTGGTGAATTAAGAAAGGTGCGCCTTTAACTTGTGAAGCTTCGGTGATCGCCGCCCAGTGGTGTTGTAGAACTTTTAAGTCCCACTTTAACTCGGCAGATTCTTTGCCTACACCCGCAGTACGCACGATAAGACCCATGCCCGCAGGCACTTCTAAGTCAGCCATCGCTTCTTTTAGCTCAGTGCGTTCATCACCTTCGATACGACGAGAAATCCCGCCAGCACGTGGGTTGTTTGGCATTAATACTAAGTAAGAGCCTGCAAGGCTGATGAAGGTCGTTAAGGCTGCACCTTTATTGCCGCGTTCTTCTTTGTCAATTTGGACAATAACTTCCTGTCCTTCACTGACCACTTCTTTGATGTTTGGGCGACCTTGGAACGAATATCCCTTCGGGAAATATTCTCTAGCGATTTCTTTCAGTGGCAAAAAGCCGTGACGATCGGCACCGTAGTCGACGAAAGCGGCTTCTAAAGACGGTTCTACTCGGGTAATTTTACCTTTGTAAATGTTTGATTTTTTTTGCTCATGACCTGGGCTTTCAATGTCTAGATCATACAGTTGTTGCCCATCAACAAGGGCAACACGCAACTCTTCTGATTGAGTTGCATTGATTAACATACGTTTCATGATGACGTCATTCTTCTTTAAATAGAGGTCATCAAACATCGCGCTTCGCTGCATTACGGGCCTAGCAGTAGGTCAACTGAGCCTCACGGCTGGTGGCTAGGCAAGAGGTGCGCATTACTGTTAGACGCAGTCGCTGCGTGTCGCATCCTATTTATGGCTTATTTTTTAATGATTACAAAAACAAGGAATTCGTTGTAAAACATCAACCAACCCCATAAATTCTTTAGTTTCGTTCCGGTAATGCCCAAGTCGAATCGGTTTGTCTGACGACAAGTTAAAATATCCTTCGAAATCGGGGAGGAAAACCTAGGGTAAACCTTATTAAAGTAAGGTGACTTTCTCGATTTAATCGTAAAAAACGCATTTGTGGTATTTTTACTCTATATACGATTTGCAAATCAATGATTTGCTATCAAGAAAATCTTTTTTTATCCGTTAAATTTTCCGCTTGGGATCAGGGCGTTGTGAACACTTTATTCACGGCTTATCCCTAATCGCTGGTGAAATATAGCAATAATCAAAAAATTCAGCAATGGAAAGGCACAATTCTTCTCAGTTGTTGTACAATGGCGACCGTTATAATTAGATGGCGCATCATGAATATAGAATCCACCCCACAACAGGTTCAGTTGATCACGATTGATGAAGATCACTTCGAACAGCGTATCGATAACTACTTAATGACCAAGCTGAAGGGCGTGCCGAAAAGCATGATCTATCGCATTGTCCGCAAGGGCGAGGTTCGAGTGAATAAGAAACGCATCAAACCCGAGTACAAGTTGCAGATTGGCGACATAGTACGTATTCCGCCAGTCCGCGTGGCAGAGCCGGATAACCGTACCGCACCATCGGCGAACTTAAGTAAAGTCTCGCAACTCGAAGATCGTATTTTGCATGAAGACAATCATTTGATCGTGCTGAATAAACCTGCTGGCATTGCCGTGCATGGTGGTAGTGGAGTCGATTACGGTGTGATTGAAGCATTGCGTTCACTGCGTCCTCAACAAAAGTTTTTAGAGCTAGTACATCGTCTCGATAAAGATACTTCGGGCGTGTTGTTGGTGGCGAAAAAGCGTAGCGCGCTTAAACATCTGCATGATCAGCTTCGGTATAAAAAGATGCAGAAAGACTATTTGGCCTTAGTTAAAGGGGAATGGTCTGCTCAAGATAAAGCCGTTAAACAGCCTTTATTGAAAATCACCCTTAAATCGGGTGAGCGCATTGTGCGTGTTAATGCGGAGGGTAAACCTTCAGAAACGCGCTTTAAAATTATGCAGCGTTACCAAGGTTGTACTTTAGTGAAGGCAAGCCCTGTCACTGGACGTACTCATCAAATTCGGGTGCATTGCCAATTTGCTGGCCATCCTATCGCCTGTGATGATAAGTACAGCGAGCAAGGGTTTGACGATAGCATGCGTGCATTAGGTTTAACTCGACTCTTTTTACATGCTGCTGAATTGATGTTCATTCATCCAGAAAATGATGAAGTGATGCGGGTTTCAGCGCCTTTAGATGAAAATTTGTCGCAATTACTCGATAAGTTAAAGCGTGCGTAATCGACGGGGATAGGTTTCAAGGATGAAGATAAAGCAATACGATTTAGTGATTTTCGATTGGGATGGCACTCTGATGGATTCCATCGGTAAAATTATCACTTGTATTGAAAATATGGCTAAGGCATTGCAGTTACCTATCCCAACTGAAAGTGACATTCGCGATATTATTGGTCTTTCTATGACAGAAGCGCTGCGAGTCCTGTTCCCACAGGGACTTAATTGCAGCGCTTCTTCTGCCAATTATCAGCATCAGCAGCATTCTAATAATGCATTCAGCCAAGGCGAAGATGATCAATATCAGCAAATGCGCGCTGAGTTTAAAGCACAGTATTTGCATTTAGACACCACGCCAACGCCCTTGTTTGTACAAACTCCAGCGTTAATTGATGACTTGCATAGCCAGGGCTATAAGTTAGCCGTCGCAACCGGTAAAGCTCGTGCGGGACTTGATCGCGTCTTTGAGCAAACAGGCTTAGGTCGATACTTTGTTGCGTCACGCTGCGCTGATGAAGTGCACAGCAAACCCCATCCTGAAATGATCTCAAGCTTGCTGAAAGAATTGAATATTGCCCCGAACAGAGCCTTAATGGTGGGTGATTCTCTGCTGGATTTAACCATGGCGGCCAATGCAGGGATTGATAGCGTTGGTGTGACCTATGGCGCTCACAGTGCCGAAAAGTTGCTGCGGGCAAAACCTATCGCCTTGATTGATTCACCAAAGCAATTACTGCAATACCTCTAACACTGCTATTTAATACTGAAGCGGCAATACATGCCGCTGCGCATGAGACTTCCTTATCACTTTTATTTACGTCTCGTCTTCTTGTCGATGAAACGACTCTGTAGCCCAGTATTTTTAATGCGCGTCATCGATTCAATAAACTGAGCAAATAGAGCAAAGCCTTGGTAAACGTTTAAGCAAGAACGTCTACACCTTGGGCTAACAGCATTTCCGTCAGTAATATCAGTGGTAAGCCAACTAAGGTATTGGGATCGCGACCTTCGAGCGCTGTAAATAACGCGATACCTAAACCTTCGCTCTTAAAACTACCCGCGCAATAATAAGGCTCTTCTTTTTCAATGTAAGCCACAATCTGCGCATGGCTAAGGTGCCTAAAATGAACCGTAAAGGGTTCAACCTCGGCGGCCATAGCGCCAGTTTTGGCATTATAGAGTGCAAGACCAGTATAAAAGGTGATGGCCTTGCCTGAGGCTTGAGTGAGCTGCGCGACGGCATTATTAAAATGATGGGGTTTACCAATAATCTTGCCATCAATGACGGCAACTTGATCGGATCCAATAATCAGACCATCGGGGAATTGTTCTGCCCCCGCGACGGCTTTTGCTTTGGCTAATCGCAGCACTAAAGCATGGGCTGATTCTTCGAGATACGCCGTTTCGTCAATATTAGGATTGCAGCATTCGAAGGGTAACCCGAGTTTTTGCAGTAAAGATTGTCGATATACAGACGTCGAAGCTAAGATTAATGGGGTTGGCATAATGAGATATCCGCAAAAGAGTGACTCATATTGTGACCAATCAATGCGGGAGAGTGCAAGAGTTTCGTCTTTTACGGTTTCTTTTCAATGAATGCGACTATTTTAGTCGGCTTGCGCTTGTATGCGGCCCCATGCTTGGGTACTATTTCGCTTCCGTCAATTTCAATGTTGGGGCAGGGGAAAGGCTTAAGTCGCAAACTGGGACTTAAGTTAGTATTTTTTCTTTGACTCTAGCGTTTTCAAACTATAATATGCGCGCCTTATGCAAACAGTAAAGATACCGGTTTCAATTGATCCATTTCGCGCCGCCTCGAGTCGCCTAGTTTATCAAGGCGTTGTTCCTGGTGTGCAACTGAAAAGATTAACTGAGTTATGTGCCGGCGACTGTTCCGATGTGGCAGTGTCGCTTGAATGTGGCGTAGATTTACAGGGGATAGTCTACCTGAAAGGGAAGGCTGTGACGGAGCTCACTCTGATATGTCAACGTTGCATGACACTATTTACCACTGAGGTTACGGTCGAGTTTTGTTTTGGTCCATGTCGGACTAAAGCAGAAATCGATGAGCTCCCGGATGCGTATGACCCAATTGAGTGCAATGAAATTGGCGAAGTGCGTCTACATCAATTGATCGAAGATGAATTGATAGTCGCTATGCCGATAATCCCAATGCATCAAGAAATTGATTGCAGTGCAGGATCTAAAGACATGGTTGTAGGCGAGATAGAACCCGCTCAAGAGGAGCGTCCAAATCCGTTTGCAGTGTTAGAAAAACTGAAGAGCAAGTAATCGAGGAGACAGGCCAATGGCTGTACAACAGAACAAAAAATCACGTTCAAAGCGCGGAATGCGCCGTTCACATGACGCACTGAGCACTGCTCAGCTGTCTGTAGACGCTACCAGCGGTGAAATCCATATGCGTCACAATGTGACTGCAGATGGCTTCTATCGCGGTAAAAAGGTAATCAACAAGTAATTTGTTGGTTTCCTAATGACGAATCTGACGCTTGCGTTAGATGCAATGGGTGGTGATCATGGCCCCCACGTCACGGTGCCTGCAGCCTTGCGGGCACTACAATTACATTCTTTTCTTAAAATCATTTTAGTCGGTGACAAGACTGAAATTGATGTCTATCTACGTCAAGCCGAAGCGAGTTTACTTTCGCGCATAGAAATCATTCATACCGATGAAGTCGTTAGTATGTCCGATAGGCCTGTGCATGCCTTGCGTACACGTAAAAACAGTTCCATGCGATTGGCTATTGAGTTAGTGCGTGACGACCGCGCACAAGCGTGTGTGAGTGCCGGTAACACTGGGGCGCTGATGGCAATGGCGAAAGTATTGCTGAAGACCTTGCCTGGTGTTGATCGACCTGCATTAGTCAGTTGTTTACCTGCGGTGACTCAAAAACCGGTTTATTTGTTGGATTTGGGCGCGAATATTTCCTGTGACTCGGAAACCTTATTTCAATTTGCCGTGATGGGCTCAGTCCTGTGCGAAGCGGTAGATAAGAAATCTCGGCCAAAAGTCGCCTTGCTCAATGTGGGCGTTGAAGAAATTAAAGGCAATGACCAAGTTCAGCAAGCCGCGCAGTTGCTGCAACACACAGAACAAATCAATTACACAGGTTTTATCGAAGGGGATGAAATCTATTCCGGTAATGTGGATGTGATTGTTTGTGATGGGTTTGTGGGTAACATCACGCTCAAGACCTCAGAAGGTATTGCCAAGTTATTGGTACATCAGTTAAAACGGGGACTAACCCAAGGTTTATTCGTTCGTTTTCTGGCTAAACTTATCGCCCCACGTATTCAGGCGGTGCTTAGTCAGATGAACCCCGACCACTATAACGGTGCAAGTCTGATAGGATTGCGCGGAATAGTTGTAAAAAGCCATGGAAACGCGGATGAAACTGCCTATTTACAAGCAATTAGTTTGGCAGTAACGGAAGCTCAACGTCGACTCCCTGAAATGATAAAAGATCGTTTGGAGTCGATTCTTTTAGATATAAATAACTGATCCCTCCTTATGCATACAAAAATTCTCGGAACTGGTAGTTATCTACCGGTGCAGGTGCGTAGCAATCAAGATTTGGAAAAAATGGTGGAAACCACTGACCAATGGATTGTTGAACGTACAGGTATATCAGAACGTCGCATTGCGGCTTTCGATGAAACCGTTTCAACTATGGGCTACCAAGCGGCATTAAAAGCGCTAGAGATGGCTGGCATAGAAGCATCAGATTTAGACATGATCGTTTGCGGCACCACCAGTGCTCCCAATGCTTTTCCTGCTGCGGCCTGTGAAATTCAAGCCATGCTTGGCGTGCATACCATTCCAGCTTTTGATATCGCAGCGGCGTGTTCAGGCTTTGTTTATGCTTTATCTGTTGCCGATCAATTTGTAAAAACGGGCGCGGCTAAAAAAGTATTAGTGATTGGTGCCGATGTACTGTCTCGCTTATGTGAGCCAGAAGATCGTTCAACGATTATTTTATTTGGTGATGGTGCGGGCGCGGTTGTGATAGGCGCATCCGAAACGCCAGGGATCATTTCGACCCACATTTATGCCGACGGTCGCCAAGGTGACTTATTGAAATGCGCTTTCCCACCACGTAAAGGCGAAACCTCTGAAGCGGTCGGTTTTATGACCATGAAAGGCAACGATGTCTTTAAAGTGGCTGTGACTCAATTGTCCCATGTGGTGACTGAGACGTTACGCATTAACAATATCGATAAGTCAGAAATTGACTGGTTAGTGCCACATCAAGCCAACTTCCGAATTATCAATGCTACCGCTAAAAAGCTCGATATGAGTCTTGATAAAGTCGTATTGACCTTAGCTAAACACGGTAATACTTCTGCCGCGTCAGTGCCCATTGCATTGGATGAAGCCGTACGTGATGGCCGTATTCAGCGCGGACAACTACTGCTGCTTGAGGCCTTTGGTGCTGGGTTTGCGTGGGGCAGTGCGCTCATTCGTTTCTAAGTTCTACATGTGTGTTCCACATGATTTTTCAATAAATTAAGTTAGCCATAGGTAATTTGAATATGGAAAATGTTGCTTTTGTATTTCCGGGTCAAGGTTCACAAGCCCTAGGCATGTTAGCCGAGCTTGCCGAATCTCATGCTGTTGTTGGACAAACCTTTGCTGAGGCGAGTGACGTCTTAGGTTATGATCTGTGGGCATTGGTTCAGCAAGGTCCTGTTGAAAGCTTAGATGAAACCGATAAAACTCAACCAGCCCTATTAGCGGCGAGCGTGGCGATTTGGCGTACCTACGTGGCTTCAGGCAAACCTATGCCAGCTATACTCGCGGGTCACAGCTTAGGTGAGTATTCTGCTTTAGTTTGCGCCGGTGTGATGGATTTTAAAGACGCGATTAAGTTGGTGGAATTACGTGGTCAACTGATGCAGCAAGCGGTTCCAGCTGGCACGGGTGCTATGTATGCGATTATCGGTTTGGACAACGAGAGTATCGCTAATGCCTGCGCCGAAGTGGCTCAAGGTGACGTGGTGAGTCCAGTTAACTTTAACAGTCCTGGTCAAGTGGTCATTGCAGGTCAAAAAGACGCAGTTGAGCGCGCTGCAGCAGCTTGTAAAGCAGCGGGCGCAAAAATGGCGGTGGCTTTACCTGTCAGCGTGCCATCACACTGTGCATTAATGAAACCTGCGGCGGATAAACTGGCCGTGGCATTAAACGATGTACAGTTTAATACCCCAACAATTACAGTGATTAATAACGTTGATGTGGCATCACCCACCTCTGCTGATGACATTAAAGATGCGTTAGTGCGTCAGTTATATTGTCCTGTCCGCTGGAGCGAAACGGTTGAGTTAATGGCCCAAAAAGGCATTACCCAACTGGTGGAATGTGGTCCTGGTAAAGTATTGACAGGATTGGCAAAACGAATTAACAAATCACTATCAGCCCAAGCGGTTAATGATGTTGCTTCATTAGCAGCATTAACTGAGTAAGGAGTTTATATGAGTTTCAACCTGAATTTAACAGGCAAAGTGGCTTTGGTGACAGGTGCGAGCCGCGGTATTGGCCGTGCGATCGCTGAGACATTGGTCGAAGCGGGCGCCGTGGTTATTGGAACCGCAACCAGTGAGAAGGGCGCTGCGGCGATCCAAGAATATCTGGGTGACAAAGGTTTTGGTTTAGTGCTTAATGTCACAGATAGTGAATCTGTTACACATTTATTCGCCTCGATCAAAGAAAAAGCGGGTGATGTTGATATTCTAGTCAACAACGCGGGTATAACCCGTGATAATCTGCTGATGCGGATGAAAGATGATGAATGGCAGGATATTATCGACACCAACCTGACATCGTTATTTAGACTATCAAAACCTGTGATGCGTACCATGATGAAAAAGCGCTTTGGCCGAATCATCAATATCGGTTCAGTGGTAGGCACCATGGGCAATGCAGGTCAAGTTAACTACTCGGCAGCAAAGGCGGGTTTGATTGGATTTACAAAATCTCTTGCAAGAGAGGTTGCATCTCGTCAAATTACAGTTAATGCTATCGCTCCTGGATTTATCCAGACCGATATGACAGATGAGCTGACCGAAGAGCAGCAAAAAGCTATCATGTCACAGGTTCCGATGGAACGATTAGGGCAAGCGCAAGAAATTGCCAATGCAGTGCTCTTTTTGGCCTCGGACTCAGCCGCTTACATCACAGGCGAAACTTTGCATGTGAATGGCGGCATGTACATGGTTTAAGGGCGAATGGCAGGGATTTCTGTCGCAACTGAGTAGTGATCTGTATCAATTGATAGTGAAATTTCGTGGTTAGACCACGAAAACTAAGCTTGCATTGTCAGCCAAATCTAATAAACTACTCGCAATCTTACGCAAGTGCGTAATTTGAATAGGAAAGAAAACTAATGAGCAACATCGAAGAACGTGTAAAGAAAATCATTGTAGAGCAACTGGGCGTTAAAGAAGAAGACGTTAAGCCAGCGGCATCTTTCGTTGACGATCTGGGTGCAGATTCTCTGGACACTGTTGAGTTGGTTATGGCTCTGGAAGAAGAGTTTGATACCGAGATCCCTGATGAAGAAGCTGAAAAGATCACTACTGTTCAAGCAGCGATCGACTACGTTTCTAAGAATCAGTAATTCTGAATTCTTGAAGACAGGCGGCATTTTTGCCGCCTGTTTTTGTTTTACCCCCGTCAAATTCTGCCTCCGTGCCATTCAATCGTCTCTGGATCGTGTTTTAATTGTTATCCACGAGATGCTCGCCGCAGATTGGCGAATTTTTCTAAATAAACGTTATTTAAGAAATTGTCTAATGATAGAAAACCCTGTGTCCTCTATCTGAATTAACAAATTAGCATTTAAAGGTGACTGCCGTGTCTAAACGTCGTGTAGTGGTAACCGGTTTGGGGTTAGTAACTCCAGTGGGCAATACTGTCGATACTACTTGGAAGGCTTTGCTTTCGGGTAAGAGTGGTATTGCACCGATAACCAAATTTGATGCCAGTGAATTTACCACTCGTTTCAGTGGTTCAGTAAAAGATTTCGATGTTGAGCAATACGTAACGAAAAAAGACGCCCGTAAGATGGACCTCTTTATTCAATACGGTATGGCGGCTGGCATCCAAGCTATCCAAGACTCAGGTCTGGACATGAGTAAAGAAAACCCAGGTCGTGTCGGTACGGCTATTGGTGCGGGTATGGGCGGTATGTGGTTGATTGAACAAGGTCACAGCGCATTGATGAATGGTGGCCCGCGTAAGGTTTCTCCTTTTTTCGTACCTAGTACCATCATCAATATGATTTCGGGCCACTTGTCGATCATGTTTGGCATGAAAGGGCCAAATTTTGCCGTGACGACCGCTTGTACTACGGGTGTGCATAATATCGGTTTCGCGGCGCGTACTATTGCCTATGGCGATGCAGACGTGATGGTTGCGGGCGGTGCTGAGGATGTCACTTCTCCTTTAGGCGTGGCAGGTTTTGGTGCAGCGAAAGCATTATCGACACGCAATGACGATCCGACTGCGGCGAGCCGTCCATGGGATAAAGACCGTGATGGTTTTGTGATCGGTGATGGCGCTGGTGTGATGGTGATGGAAGAGTACGAACACGCAAAAGCGCGCGGTGCGACCATTTACGGCGAATTAGTCGGTTTTGGTATGAGTGGTGATGCGTTCCACATGACATCGCCTCCAAGTGACGGAGCTGGCGCTGCGGCTGCTATGGTCAATGCTATTAATGACGCTAAGTTATCACTGGAGCAAATTGGTTATATCAATGCCCACGGTACGTCGACGCCAGCAGGTGATAAAGCGGAAGCGGCAGCGGTTAAGTCAGTATTTGGCGACCACGCTTATAAAGTACTGGTTAGCTCGACTAAATCGATGACGGGTCACCTGTTAGGTGCTGCGGGTGCGGTTGAAGCGATTTTCACTTTGCTAGCACTGCGCGACCAAGCCGTACCGCCAACCATCAACTTGGATAATCCAGATGAAGGTTGTGACTTAGATTTTGTTGCCCATACAGCCCGTGACGTGAAGATGGATTATGCTCTGTGTAACTCCTTCGGTTTTGGTGGGACTAACGGTTCATTACTGTTCAAGAAAGTGTAAAACACGTATTTGTGGTGTAAAAAACAGTGAAAAAATGCGCCTGAGGGCGTATTTTTTATGGGTCAAATTCATTGTTCATGTGAGTTGAACTCCGTTATCTTATGGCTTTATTGTGATAGATGTCACTTTCTAACTGTATGATATCCATAGTGTTAACATTTGTTCATCAAGCTTGTTTAATTCTAGTGACCACAGATAATGACAGACATATTCAATCTTAATGGAGTGTGTCATGTTAAATCCCGCGGTGATCCCGCTTGTTCCCCTCATTGGCGCATTAACTGCCAATCTGACCGAATTGATCCGCGGTGAGTTTAAAGTGTGGCATCCAAACATGGACATTGGGATCAAGACTTTTACCTTAGCAATCGCTGCTTACGTGGTGGTTTGGTTTGCCTTATTGGTGACGGCGATTAACGTCGGTGGCGATAGCAATATGTCTTCGGGCCTCGAAGTGCTGGGTTTCTTTATGTTTGGCTTAGGCGTTTACACTTTTGCTAAGGGTACGCGTTTCGTCAGTAGTGAATTTCAGCTATGGATTTATCGTTTAGCGTTGCCGAGTTTATTGCTTTGCTGCGTGCTTATTAGCCACTTTGGTTAAATCGAATTTTTTGACGAGGTCAATCGTAATTATTTTTACGCTAATGGCGCTTTCTATCGTAAACTCAGCCTATTGCACGAAACATTGAGCCACAGTGGCTGAATAAGTTGAGGTTATATGGCTGGTATAGATAGACAAAGTACCCTGAGATTTTTGTCAGAGCCTGCGGATGTGAATTTTGGTGGTAAAGTTCACGGCGGCGCTGTGATGAAGTGGATCGATCTCGCGGCCTATGCCTGTGCAGCGGGCTGGAGCGGTAAATATTGTATTACTGCTTATGCGGGCGGTATTCGTTTTGTGCAACCCATTTTGGTGGGCAATATTGTTGAAGTCAGCGCAAAAGTGATTTATACGGGTAAAACTTCTATGCATATCGGTATCGATGTGCGAGCGGGCGATCCTAAAGTTTCTGAGCGTCATCTCACCACCCATTGTATTGTGATCATGGTCGCAGTTGATGAAGATGGCCTACCTACGCCTGTGCCTGAGTGGATACCACAGACGGAACATGATATTCATTTACGGGATTCTGCACTGCGCTTGATGGAAATGCGTAAAAAGATTGGCGCCGAAATGGAAGCCCATGTGGTGAAATAGCTCCATAAATTAAATCAGCAAAGGCGCTTAAGGCGCCTTTGTTGTTTCTAGCGAAAAGTGCGTTTATCACTCGCTCCGATTTCACTCTGACGTTACCGTTGATGAATGTTAAACTGCGGCCACTATTTTGAATCGATTCACTTTGTTTATCTATTTAAGGATCAGCTCATGGCAAAAGTCGCATTTATTGGTTTAGGCGTAATGGGATATCCCATGGCGAGGCATTTACTGAACAAAGGCCATGAGGTCACTGTTTATAATCGTACTTTTGCCAAGGCGCAAACTTGGGTCGACACCTATGGTGGTCGCTGCTGTCCAACACCAAAGGAAGCGGCCGAGGGTCAAGATATTGTGTTTACTTGCGTGGGCAATGATAACGATCTGCGTGAAGTGGTATTAGGCAGTGATGGCGTTATCCATGGGATGGAAAAGGGCACTGTGCTGGTTGACCATACTACGGCTTCGGCCGATGTCGCTCGTGAGCTTGCCAAAGTCTTAGCCGAAAAAGGCATTGATTTCCTCGATGCGCCCGTGTCTGGCGGACAAGCGGGCGCCGAAAATGGCGCCTTGACTGTGATGGTCGGCGGCGATGAAGCGGTATTTGAGCGTGTTAAACCCGTGATTGAAGCCTTTGCCCGCTGCGCCGAACGTTTGGGTGATGTCGGTGCTGGTCAGTTAACTAAGATGGTGAACCAAATTTGTATCGCGGGTGTGGTGCAAGGTTTGGCGGAAGCATTACAGTTTGCCCGTAAAGCGGGACTCGATGGCGAGAAAGTCATTGAAGTGATCAGCAAAGGCGCGGCGCAAAGCTGGCAGATGGAAAATCGCTACAAGACGATGTGGGGCCAAAGCTATGATTTTGGTTTCGCCGTCGATTGGATGCGTAAAGACTTAGGCATCGCCTTAGAAGAAGCCCGCCGCAATGGTTCACACTTGCCATTGACCGCTTTGGTGGATCAATTCTATTCAGAAGTGCAGGGCATGGGCGGTAACCGTTGGGATACGTCTAGCTTGCTGGCGCGCTTAGAGAAATCGGCGAAATAAGTTTTACCTTAAGTTTCATCGTTATAACAACTTAGGTTTTGTAGTGATAAAACTTTGGCTTCGGAGTGATAAACACTCTGGTTTCGCAGTGATAGGTTTTGCAATGATAAAAATGCCCAGTCCCGATTGCGTTGGCAAATAGGACTGGGCATTTTTGTATGTATCGTTTTTTGACTAGGACATTAAGAGCTAGGATATTTAATCGTTAGTCTTTCCAGCGAATATGGGTCACTAAACTGTGGGTTTCACCTGGTGCGAGCACGACTTTATCTTCTAATACATTGGCCGCTTCTAGGCAGACCATGGTCAGATAATCTTCTGGATTAAATCGGCCCAAGCGTTGTGACTTTTCAATCCATGGATTCCATAATACCGCTGATTGGCTGTTTTCACGGCTGACTTCGATTATCCCCTGCGGCGTATGCAATAACTGCACTGGGCCGAGATCGGTATAGACACGATCTGTCTCGCGATCAAACAGCACTTCATCCGTGGTTTGCGGATAAGGCCCTTGTGCAAATTCGATGTATTTTGACCCACTAAAACCGCAGGCTTTGAGTTGGTGGATATCCTCAATCGGGAAATAGCTGTGCAACGCTTGGGTAAGTGTAACGGGTTCAGTACCTAAGTTGGTATTCACAAGACTAATGCTTAGGGTGTCGCTGAGGGTGAATAATACGCTGACCTCAGTGTTATGCGGCCAATAGATTTTATCTTGCTCACTGATTTTTAAGCTAAAACGTAAATCCACTAACTGATTACGCATTTCTACCGATTCCAGCGCCCAAATTCGGGTACGGGCGAAACCGTGTTGGGGAAAGTTCGCTTCACTACTCATGCCAAACCAAGGCCAGCATACGGGTACACCACCACGGATCCCATTACCGGGTTGATAATCGTCAGCCGATGAAACCCACAGCAAAGGTGGTTTGCCTACGGGTTGAAAATAGTCTATTTGCGCGCCCTGCAAAAAAATTCTTGCCTGACATAACGCCGTATTCACTTCGACATAATCGAGCCCGTTGGCGTGCTTTTTAGTAGTGACAGAACCCATAGTAACAATATCCTTAACTCTGCTGACATATCAGAAAAACAGGCAGTTAGCTTACAAAGTTTTCCGCGATAACATAAGGCTTTGTTGCGATCAATTTACGGTTTCGCTGTTCGTTTGTGTAAACAAAAGTCTGTGGAGGATACTGAGGTGCTTTCTTTTTCGGCAGATTTAGCTAAAGTGGTCAGAGCACCAAAGTGGTCAGATCACTTAGTTGAGTTGCAGTCTAACAAGAAAAGGGAAGCGATTATGCCAGTCTATCAAGCGCCGCTGCGCGACTATCAATTTATCCTCGATGAAATGTTACATATTTATCAGCAAGATGCACTCAAGGGGTTCGATGAAATCGATCCAGATCTTGTCGATGCGATCCTGCAAGGTATGGCCGACTTTAGTAGTGAAGTGATGTTACCGCTCAATAGTGTCGGCGATCTGCAAGGCTGTAAGTTGGTCGATGGTAAGGTGATTACACCGGAAGGATTTGATAACGCCTATCGGCAGTTTGTTGATAATGGCTGGCCGACGCTGACCTGCGATCCTGAATATGGCGGCCAAGGTTTACCCGAAGTGGTGGGGATTTTTGCCACTGAGATACAAACGGCAACTAACATGGCTTTTGCCATGTATCCTGGTTTGACCCATGGCGCCTATGCCGCCATCCATGCCCACGGCAGTGATGCGCTCAAGCAAAAATATTTGAGTAAACTGGTTAGCGGTGAATGGACAGGAACCATGAACTTGACCGAGTCCCACGCCGGTACTGACTTAGCCTTATTACGCACCAAAGCCGTGCCAGTATCCGAAGGTGTTTTTGCCATCAGCGGTGAGAAAATTTTTATCTCCTCAGGCGATCATCAACTCACCGACAACATAGTGCACCTCGTATTAGCTCGTTTGCCGGATGCGCCTGAAGGCGTGAAGGGCATATCTTTGTTCGCAGTGCCTAAAGTATTAGTGAATAACGATGGTAGTTTAGGCGCACCGAACACTTTATATGCCAGTGGCCTTGAACATAAGATGGGCATTCACGGTAACTCAACTTGTGTAATGGTATTTGAAGGTGCATTGGGTGAGCTTGTCGGCGAGCCACACCAAGGACTGCGAGCCATGTTTACTATGATGAACCAAGCGCGTTTAGGCGTTGGCGTGCAAGGTCTGGGTGTCTCTGAGATTGCCTATCAAAATGCGCTAGCCTATGCCAAAGACAGATTACAGAGCCGCGCCTTAAGTGGCGCCAAAGCCCCAGAAAAAGCTGCCGATCCGATTTTGGTTCACGGCGATGTGCGCCGCATGTTGCTGTCGCAAAAAGCCTTTAATGAAGGCGCAAGAGCCTTAGTTGGACAACAAGCTTTGTGGCTCGATGAAGCTGAGCGTCATACCGATCCCGCCAAAGCCAAAGTTGCCTCCCAATTAGCGGCACTGTTCACGCCAGTGGTGAAAGGTTTTATCACTAACCGTGGTTTTAATGCCTGTGTCGATGCACAGCAAGTGTTTGGTGGACATGGTTATATTCATGAGTGGGGTATGGAACAATTTGTGCGTGATAGCCGTATTGCACTGATTTATGAAGGCACTAACGGTATCCAGGCGCTGGATTTAGTGGGGCGTAAATTGCTTAGCGACCGCGGCGCGGCCATGCAGCAATGGTCGGCGTTAGTGACTGAGTTTATTAAGTCACATAGCACCAATGCGGCGATGCAACCCTACGTGAGTGGTTT
This sequence comes from Shewanella sp. SM20, assembly GCF_025654545.1. NCBI lineage: Bacteria > Pseudomonadati > Pseudomonadota > Gammaproteobacteria > Alteromonadales > Shewanellaceae > Shewanella > Shewanella sp. SM20. The sequence continues at coordinate 33,392 of NZ_JAKKRK010000006.1, forward strand.
AATGGATTGTGCGGGTGATTTGCAAAAGGCTAGCGGTTATTTAGCTGCACAAGCAGCGACCAATCCTGACATTATCGGCGCAGCCTCTATGGCTTATCTGGAGTTATTTGGGGTGACTGCACTGGCATGGATGTGGGCCAGAAGTGCCGCGGTGGCATTAGCGGCGTTGGAGCAGGGCACCGAAGAAACCGCATTTTACCAAGCTAAATTGAAAACTGCCGATTTCTACATGGCTTACTGGGCGGTGCAAGGTCGCAGTCTGCGTAAGCAAATTGAGCAGGCGAGTGAAATGCTAACTCAATTGGATGAAGCTATCTTTTAAGCATTCACCTTATAGGCTGAGTTAAGCCTTTGCTTAAAAACAGCTCAACAACAGTCAAAACCAGCGTCTTGTCGCTGGTTTTTATTTTTATATCGTTTTAATCTTTAACTTATTGTTTTGCTTAGCTTGCACGCAAATACTCAGCTTGATGCTGTGAGTCTCTTTCTTATTCCACATAAAACTTCCGTCGAAGGTTTGTGTTACTGGCGCTCTCTTTCGTTTGAGTCATAACCAAACATAACAAGGATTATGTGGGCTGATGTCGATGATTTATTAAACGCCTTTCACAATTGTGTAAATTCAAATGATAATTATTGTCATTAGCAAATCATCCTTTATAATGACGGCCAATTCGTTTGAATACATTTGTAAACCCTTTGGTTTATGCCATTTTTATGCGCTCGCGCTGGGGACATTCTGTGAAGACTCGTTTTGCCTACTCATTAATCGCACTTGCACTCGCTCAACATCAGTCGGTATTCGCCGCTGAAACTGTACTCGATAAAGAGGCCCCACAGCAGACCTTGTCTACGAGCTCACCAGTCCCCAGTCCTGCATCGACTCAATCCGCAGCCGATGGGGAGATAAAACTCGCAGCACCTGAGCGTATTGCTGTCCATGGCCGTGCAATGCAAATGTACGTCGATAAAGAAACGACAGTTGGCACTAAGACGGCGATTAATGTGATGGAATTGCCGCAGTCGGTGCAAGTGCTGACCGAGCAGTTAATCGTCGACCAAGCGGCGCGCAATATTACCGATTTATACCGCTCTATCGCGGGCGTGAGTGAGTTTAGTTATTCGGGCGTGACCTTTCGCGGTTTCCGCGACGATGCCAACGTTTTTTATGATGGGGTAAGGGGCGATCCCTATTCGGGATTTTCTGTGCCGCAACTCTTTAATGTGCAGCGGGTTGAAGTGTTAAAAGGTCCTGCATCCGCACTTTATGGCGGCGGTGAACCCGGCGGCATGATCAACTATGTCACTAAAAAACCAACCTTTGTCGAGAGTAAAGAGCTGACCTTAAGTACGGGCAGCGAGGATATGATGGGCGGCTCGCTGGATTTCACCGGTGGCTTAACCCAAAATCTTGCCTATCGCTTTGGCGCCTATTATCAGCAGGAAGATAGCTTTCGAAATAATGCCGATAGCCAAAATGCCGAAGTGGCGGGTGGGTTACTCTACGAAATCAGTGATGATACTAAGCTCACCACCACTTTCGATATTATTAAGCAGGATTTAGGCGGTAACCGACTTCGCGGTGTTCCCGTCGATGATGCGGGCAATTTCCTTGTCGCACCTTCCTATAATGCCAATGAGAAGAGTGACTTCCAGAAGATGGATGCACTGGTGCTGCAATCGATTCTCGATCATCAATTTACCGATAATTTCTCGGTCAAGACTCAGATCCGTTATCTGAATAATGATTCGACGCAGCAATATCATGAATCGAGAGGTTGGGCGACCTTAGATGCCAATAAAAAGCCCATTATGGGTGATGGCACCATTAAGCGTGAATACCGAGTTCAAGCACGGGCTAATGATGAAATCAGTTTAACCAATGATTTTGTCTATACATTCGATGCTTTAGGTTTTGAACATGAATTCCTGTTCGGCGGCGACTATCACTATGTCGAAACCGAATATCAGTACAAATTGGCGACTGATAAGGATGGTGTTGGTAACTTGAATATTTTTGACCTTAACTATGGTGAAACCGACCCTAATAGTTACAACTTGAAGGATAAAAATACCGATGGTACCCGCGCTAACCGTTACGGCATTTATGTACAGGAACATCTGCACTTTAATGAACAGTGGTCATTAATTGCTGGTCTGCGTTTTAGCCAGTTTGATGATTATGATAAAAAGACTGGTTTCTCCTTCAGCGATAACGCGATAACGCCAAGAGCAGGGCTTAATTATCGCCCAATTGATTCAATGTCCTTTTATTTGAATTACTCAGAGAGCTTCAATCCAGCATCTTTAACCAATCAAGCGGAAGATATTGGTGATGGTTTCCTCGAGCCAGAAACGGGCAATCAAATTGAACTTGGGATGAAAAATGAATGGCTTGATGGCCAGTTTATGACCACGCTCGCTGTGTATCGCATTGAAAAACAAAATGTCGCCCAAGCTAACCCTTTAGATACTGGTGATGACGATGGTATTCCCGCTTTACTTAATTTGGGTGAAGTACACAGTCAAGGCCTTGAATGGACGCTGGTGGGGGATTTAACCGATAACCTGACCGTCACGGCAAACTATGCCTATAACGAGACCGAAGTGGTTAAAGGGGTAACGAACGACAGTTTAACTAATACGTTTGATAGTAAGCACTTTGCCAATGCGCCGCGCCATCAAGCAGGGATATGGACCCGTTACGATATCAATGCACTCGATTCGGCGATTGCCTTTGGTATGGACTATGTGGGCGAGCAGTTCAGCCTCGATGGCCAAACGGTGAAGCCCCATACGATTTTTGACATGAGCTGGACGACCCAGTGGGATCAAACTCAAGTTCGCTTAAATCTTAAAAATATCTTCGATAAAGAATATGCCGTCAGTGGTTTTAGCGAGCGTAATGGCCATTTCCCCGGTGTGCCGCGTAATATCACGCTTGAACTGAGTCATAAGTTTTAATGCATTGATGTGAAAATAGCTTGTTCGTTAAGGACGATGAACAAGCTGGAGTGAATGGGTTAATCTTGCGCGAATAATCGCCGTAGTTCTCTGTCTGTATTCGTGCCTTGAGCATGGATTAACCTTGTGTGACTTATCATCTTAATAGTTTTTATCTATTAAGATGATAGTTTCTATCCGTTATCATTTCTGATTCAGCTTGTTTAGACTCGCCTTATATGAATTATTCGATAAGGTTTTCCTATGCACGCCGTCAGCCACTTAACCTCCAAAGACGCTCAATCTAACGCTAGCCCACAGGTGGCCCTGATTGCAGAAGGTGGCGGTCAGCGGGGTATATTCACCGCAGGCGTGCTCGATGCTTGGCTTGATGGCGGATTCGATCCCTTTGATTTGTTTATCGGTACCTCAGCAGGCTCACAGAATCTTAGCAGTTTTTTGGCCCGCCAAAAGGGTTATGCCAAACGCTTAATCCGCGGTTTATCGCGCCATAAACGTTTCTATCGACTCGGTCGCGGGTTAGTCGGCGGCAATGTGGTCGACTTAGATTGGTATTTTGAGCAGACGCGACAAGGGATGTTTAAATTAGATCTTAACGCGGCGACAGCCTCACTCGGTCATCGGCAGTTACTGATCACCACCACCAATGCCAGTGATCGCAAGGGTTATTTTTTAAGTCCAAGCAGTAAAAGCCAGTGGCGCGAATTGCTAAAAGCTTCTAGCGCATTACCATTTTTGTATAAACAAGGAGTGAAACTCACGCCTTGGCTAAATGACAAGGCTTGTAATAGTGACAAGGCCTGTAATAACGGCGCGGCTAATCATAGTGCCTCTGGTCACGGCACAGCATTAAGCGAAGGTAATGATAGTGATTTTTATCTCGACGGCGGTTTAGCAGCGCCTTTACCTGTGCGTGAGGCCTATCGTCGTGGTGCCCGCAAAATTGTGGTGATCCGTACTGTGAGCGAGGATTTTCAGGCGCAATCGGCTTGGGTTCACAAATTAAAATCTTGGATTTGTGTTTCTGGCTTTTGTCCGAAAACCATAGATTATCTTGTGCAGCACGAACAAGCCTATCAGGATGAATTGGACTTTATCGCTAATCCGCCAGAGGATGTGGAGATAGTGCAGATTTTTGCAGCTGAAAATTTGCAAAGTAAATTGCTGGGCAGTACCGATGCGGATTTACGCCATGATTATCATGCGGGGCTGAGTGCCGGAAAGCAGTTTTTAAGCTTAGATCCGATGGCGTTGACGCAGATGAATGTTCATTTTCAAACTCAAGTGCAAATCAACGACAAGACTCAAATTCATACTAACGCTCATACTCAGGCTCAAATCCAGCCATTCAGTGCGCTGTCGGCCTAGTTTGGTATTTTAGCTAAGTCACCATTTTGTACGTGAGTAAGCAATAAAAGTAAAAAACATTAAAATACAAGCGCCACCCTAGGGTGGCGCTTGTGGTTTGCAGTTTTAACCAGTTTATCAATCTAATTAATTTATATGATTAATCTAGCTCATCAGCTCAGTTTACTAACCTAGTTCTTCAAGGTTAGGCTATTAATAACTTGAGGTGTGTACAGAGCGTACTGCTCGGCCTGATGGGTCGATAATGCCGCGTAAGCTTTCGTCCCAAGCCAATGCTTCTGGCGTTGAACAGGCGACGGATTTACCACCTGGAACCGTTTCTGCAGCGCCGCTCAGTGGATAATGTTCCTCAAAGAAGCAGCGATAGAAATAGGCTTCTTTGGTTTCTGGCGTGTTGTATGGGAAACGGAATTTCGCTTTCGCCAATTGTAAATCATCCACCCGCGCCGCAGCTTGTTCTTTCAAACCGTCAATCCAAGAGTAGCCAACGCCGTCACTGAATTGTTCCTTCTGACGCCATGCCACTTCTTTTGGCAATTTGTGCTCAAAGGCTTTACGCAGAATGTGTTTCTCAATACGGCCATCCTTAGACATTTTCGCTTCAGGGTTGATGCGCATTGCCACATCCATAAACTCTTTATCGAGGAAGGGCACGCGAGCTTCTAATCCCCAAGCGGCCATGGCTTTGTTGGCACGCAGACAATCGAACAGATGCAGCTTATCGAGTTTGCGGACTAATTCCTCGTGGAATGCCTGTGCGTTTGGCGCTTTATGGAAGTATAAATAGCCGCCAAATAGCTCGTCAGCACCTTCACCCGATAACACCATCTTAATGCCCATCGCTTTGATTTTACGCGCCATTAAATACATTGGCGTGGCAGCACGTATGGTGGTGACATCGTAGGTTTCTAAGTGATAGATCACTTCTTTAATCGCATCTAAGCCTTCTTGGAAGGTGAAATGGATCTCATGGTGAATCGTACCAATCGCTTCGGCGACCTTTTTGGCGGCGATTAAATCTGGCGCACCTTCAAGGCCGACGGCAAAGGAATGTAACTGTGGCCACCAAGCGTTGGTTTCGCCATTGTCTTCAATACGGCGTTTAGCAAAGGTTTGCGTCACGGCGGAAATGATCGATGAATCTAAGCCGCCCGACAGCAACACACCATAGGGCACGTCTGACATTAATTGACGTTTGACCGCTGCTTCTAATGCGTCACGCAATTCTTCTTGGCTGGCTGGGTTATCTTTAACCGCATCATAGCTTTGCCAATCGCGAGTGTAGTATTTCACCGCGGCTGCATCGCTTGAGTACAAATATTGGCCTGGTAAGAATTCCTCTACCGTTTTACACACTGGCATCAAGGCTTTCATTTCGGAGGCAACATAGAAGTTACCCGCAGCGTCACGGCCTGTGTATAGCGGGATAATACCCATGTGATCGCGGCCGATAAGGTATCTGTCTTGGGCTTTGTCATATAACACAAAGGCGAAGATACCGTTTAATTTATCAAGAAATTCAGTGCCATATTCTTGATACAGCGCCAAGATCACTTCGCAGTCAGAGTTGGTTTGATAGCTGTACTTATCGCCTAACTGGGCTTTCAATTCTTTGTGGTTATAGATTTCGCCGTTGACCGCGAGGATCAAACTGCCATCTTCAGTCAGCAGCGGCTGAGCACCGTGTTCAATGTCAACAATCGCTAAACGTTCGTGGGCAAGAATTGCCTTATCACTGGCATAAATACCTGACCAGTCAGGGCCACGGTGGCGCATTAGCTTAGACATTTCTAGCGCGACTTGGCGCAGTTCTTTGGCATCAGATTGGATATCTAAAATCGAAAAGATTGAACACATAGTACAACTCCCACACTGTCTGTCATTTGAGGATGTCTCAATTGAGGTTTAATGTGCCAGCTATTTAGCGTTTTGCCAAACACTATTTTTGATGTTTTATCTGCTTATTGGTAATTTTGTTGATTTAGATGTTTGTGTTTAATGGTTTTATTTGAGAATAATTCATTTAATTCGCGCTATTTTTGATGATTTGTTTTTATTGTCTGATTTGGTGTGAGGGGTTTTGGGGAATTCACAATGAGTTTTAAAAAAGTGTCGATGACAGAAAAACCGTTAAAAAAGACCATAAATAATGAGTTGGCTCGTTTAAGTGTTTTATTTTTAATCAATTAATGCGCCGAGTTTGACATCAACCAATGGCATAAGACTATTCTGAATGGTGTGGCAGGATGGATATTTCGCGATAACGGCATTGTTTGTGAGCTGAAAACAAAAAAGCACGTGAATGGTTCACGTGCTTGTAGGTCTTGTTTGGCGCTTTGGCTGGCGGAGGAGGCGCTTTATTTCGCAGGTGCGACTAGCAGGCGTCAATAAGAGACGACTAACCCAACGGTCTCTCGCAAGAAGCCACAGACTTAGCCTGTTACTTTGCGTCCGTTTCCAGCGTTGTTTTGGCTGGGCGCAGGCTATTGAATTCTGTGCCTTGATAATATCCCGGCCAATCTTGGCTGTTGCCCAATGTGCGTGTGACTTGGTAGTAGATTTGCAAGTCTTGCAGCGCGCCGCTTAAATCCCAATCTTCACGATATTCATCGCAGACATTGTGATAACAGCCCTTCATTGTGGCTTGCATCTGGGTTTTATAAGCAGCCGTGGCTTCGTCAACGGGGTTGCTACCGCCGCCAGCAAATACCGCTGGCACGCCAAGTTTGGCAAAGCTGAAATGATCTGAACGGAAGAAACCGCCCGAAGCGGGATTTTTCTCACCCATGGCGATGCGGTTTTGTTGTTTCGCCGCATCGATAAGATAAGTTTCTAACTCGGATTTACCTTTGCCGACAATGGTAAAGTCATTGGTTTTGCCATAGATATTCGTGCTGTCGAGGTTTAACACTGCCACGGTTTTGTCGATAGGGTAAAGTGGATTGGCGGCGTAATAGCGTGAACCGAGTAAGCCCTGTTCTTCACCTGTGGTAGCGATAAAGGTAACCGAGCGCGCTAAACCATGGCCTTGTTTGGCATTGTCGGCTAATTGTCTGGCGATTTCGAGAATGCCGGCAGTGCCCGAGGCATTGTCCATGGCGCCGTTATAAATTTGATCGCCTGCTTTCGTCTCGTCTTTACCTATGTGATCCCAATGGGCGGTGTAGAGGATTTGCTCGTCGGTTTGTGTGCTGCCGGGGAGTGTGGCGACCACATTGTAGCTATTCGCGTATTCGGCTTTATTTTTAAAGGCGATGTTGGCCGTTTGTTCAAGGGATAAATTGATTGAGCTGTCGGCGGCGCGCGCCATTAAATTAGGCAGTGATAAACCGGCTTTATCGAACAGTTGTGTAGCCGCGTCCAGTGTAAGCCAGCCTTCGACTTGAATGCGGCTATCTTGTTCTGCTTTACTGAAGACCAGATCTTGCTGTGGTCCAGTCCAACTATTTTCTATCACGGACCAAGGGTAAGAGGCGGGCTCGGTATCATGGATAATCAGTGCGCCGAGTGCGCCTTGACGACTGGCCTCTTCAAATTTGTAGCTCCAACGGCCGTAATAGGTCATGGCTTTGCCGTTGAATTTACCCGAGTCAGGGCGAGCAAAGCCGGGATCGTTCACTAAGATCACCGCGATTTTGCCTTTCATGTCGAGATCTTGGTAATCATTCCAACCATATTCAGGGGCGTTCACCCCATAGCCGACGAAGACTAATGGTGCGTTCTCAATACTAATACCACCGTTATCGTGGCGACTGCTGAGCACCAGATCTTTTCGGTACTTAAAGGGTAATCCTGCCAGCGTGACTTGCTGCGCTTCATCTGCGGTATAGCTCACCATAGGTACAGGTTGTAAAAAGCTGCCTTGGTACGCGCCCTTGAGTCCCATCTCTGTAAAGGCTTTGGTCAAATAATCCAAGGTGAGTTTTTCACCGTGAGTGGTGGGCGCACGACCTTCAAATTCATCGGATGACAGAGCTTTAATATCATTTCTAAAGCGCGCTTCATTAAACTGCACGGGTTTGAGTTCAGCCAAAGTGCTGTTGCCATCAGGCTCTGATACATTTGGACTACAGGCACTGAGCATGGCCAACGCACAGAGTGGATACAGACGTCGCATAGGTTAATCCTACTGTTGTTTTAATTAAGGTATTTTAGATTTATGTTAATCAATCAGAAGCGAGACTTATCATGAAGCAAGCCGCGGTGAGCCACAAGGTTGAGAAGAAGGTGAATATGTTACTTAATGTTGCTTTACCCTATGCAATACGCCTTTGGGCTAGGCGTGTTGCATAGGTAATGTTTAAGCGACTGGCAAAGATGAATTGCTAGACGTAGGATTAGACATCTGTTTAAACCATTGTTTAAACAACGTCGATATCGCCAGCGCAGGCAAACACATGGTTCGGGCGGAAGGGCTCTTTGTCGATATCTTCAAGCTTACTCACGCCACTGGTGACCAGAATGGTTTCAAGCCCTGCTTGGAAGCCCGCCAAAATATCGGTACGCATATTGTCACCTATGATGACAGTGTCTTCCGAGTGTCCATCAATATGATTAAGTGCAGAGCGAATAATCCAAGCACTCGGTTTGCCCACGTAGAAAGGTTTCTTACCGGTAATACGTTCGATGGGTGAGCAGAGTGCACCACAAGCAGGGCTGTAGGCTGGACCGTGAGTATCGGGGTTAGTGGCAATAAAGCGCGCGCCGCGTGCGATGAAGCCTGCCGCTTTATGGATCATTTCCCAGTTGTAGGAGCGGGTTTCACCGACAATCACAAAATCGGGGTTAATATCGGTAATGGTAAAGCCTGCTTTGTAGAGTTCGTGGGTGAGGGCGCCTTCGCCAATGACATAGGCCTTGCTGCCTTCTTGGTGTTTTAAAAAGTCGGCGGTGGCCATGGCGGAGGTGTAAAAGCATTCTTCAGGAATATCAATACCGGCGGCACTTAAACGGTTTTGCAGATCCTTACCCGTTTGTACGGGATAGTTAGTCAATATCACTAACGGATTGCCTTGCTCTAAAATGCGCTGGATAAATTTGTCGCTGCCGGGGATCAGTTTATTGTCGTGCAGTAGTACACCATCGATATCGCAGATAATATTTTTCATCTAATAGTCTCTTGTCATGCCGAGCAAAAATCACTTTTCGTTAAGTTATCTAATGCCACATTGCCCCAGAAAACAATGCTTTTGTGGAAAATAGTTAAAAAAATAGAGACCCTAAGGTCTCCATTTGTGATCTCGCTACCATTGCTTTAAAGCGGAACTAATCGGGCGCGTAACCGCTCGGGCCGATGAGATTGCCATCAAGATAGGCTTGGCCGTTTTGCATGTTAAGACGTTGCTGACTAAACCATTTCACCACCAGAGGATAAATGGCATGTTCTTGCTCATGCACGCGGGCGGCGAGCATATCCGCGGTATCGTCTTCATAAACAGGCACTTTGGCCTGTAATATCACTGGGCCTGCATCCAGCTCAGGCGTGACAAAATGCACGCTGGCACCATGTTCGCTATCGTTCGCGTCTATGGCACGTTGATGGGTGTTTAAGCCAGTATATTTAGGTAGCAGCGAAGGATGAATATTGATCATGCGACCTAGGTAATGATTCACGAAATCATCGGTTAAGATCCGCATAAATCCCGCCAACACGATTAAATCGGGCTGGTACTTTTCAATCACTGTCATTAAACGTGCATCGTATTCAGAGCGAGATTCACCTTGGTGAGCTATCACGCAGCTGGTATCAATTTCGCCATGATGGGCGCGCACTAGGCCATAGGCATCGGGTTTATTACTGATGACTCCGACAACTTCGGCCTGCAGATTATCATCGCAACCGTCGATAACCGCTTGCAGGTTACTGCCATTTCCGGAAATTAATACAACTACACGACAGCTCTGGGGCATTACAGGATCTCCACTTGCTCTTCATTGCCTTCACGATGTGCGATAGCACCGATAAGCCATGCTTGTTCGCCTTCTGCAGCCAGTAATGCAAGTGCTGCATCCACTTTATCGGCTGGCAGCGCAACTAACATGCCGACGCCACAGTTGAAGGTGCGATACATTTCGTATTCTGCAATGTTGCCATTTTCCATTAACCAACTGAAAACAGCGGGCCATTGCCATGAATCGCCTTGGATAACCGCTTTTAAATTATCTGGCAGTACGCGCGGGATGTTTTCCCAGAAGCCGCCGCCAGTAATGTGCGCCATCGCATGGACATCAGATGCTTCAATCAGTTTGAGCAATGATTTTACGTAAATTTTGGTTGGCTCAAGGAGATGTTCAATCAGCGGTTTGCCGTTGAGATCTAGCTGAGGGTCTGCTTGGCTCACTTCTAATACTTTACGTACTAAAGAGTAACCATTTGAATGAGGGCCGCTTGAGGCTAATGCAATAAGCGCATCACCCGCTGCCACTTTGCTACCGTCAATAATGTCGGCTTTTTCAACTACACCCACGCAGAAACCCGCTAGGTCGTAATCTTCACCTTCATACATGCCTGGCATTTCAGCGGTTTCACCGCCAATTAACGCACAACCAGATTGGAAACAACCTTCGCCGATGCCGTTGACAACGGACGTTGCCGTTTCAACATCGAGCTTGCCTGTTGCGTAGTAATCGAGGAAAAACAGTGGCTCAGCGCCTTGAACGATCAGATCGTTCACACACATGGCGACTAAGTCTATGCCTACAGTGTCATGTTTTTTATAGTCGATAGCTAAACGTAATTTAGTCCCAACACCATCGGTGCCAGACACTAAAACCGGTTGTTTGTATTTAGTGGGGATTTCACACAAGGCGCCAAAACCACCTAAGTTGCCCATAACTTCTGGACGACGGGTACGTTTAACGGCTGCTTTAATGTTACTTACCAGTGCATTACCTGCATCAATATCAACGCCGGCATCTTTATAGCTCAGTGGGGTAGGTGTGCTCACGGAGGGATCCTCTCGGGTACATCGTTATTGGATTTTATGCGGCGGTATTCTACCAGCTTGTGCTAGGGGTCGAAAGTCATGATTTGGATTTATGCCCCTCGGCGGAGTTTTTTTGGTCTGAATGCGAGATATTCTATTTTTAGAGGTCTTGAGTTTGGTCACAAAATAGTAAATCACAGTAGGTATCTTAGACGATTGGGGATTATTCTTGGGAGATAGCTCACGATTAGACCGAATGGCAAAACTTTCTGTTTTACCTAGTAAACAAATCAACTAGAATCTGAAAAATTTGCCTAAAATAATACGCCGAAAAATAAGCAGGAGAGAAAAATGAAAGTTGTCGAGGTTAAACATCCTTTAGTGCGTCACAAAATCGGTTTAATGCGCGAAGGTGACATTAGCACTAAACGTTTCCGTGAACTAGCCGCCGAAGTGGGTAGTTTATTAACCTATGAAGCTACCGCAGATTTCGAAACTGAAACGGTGACGATTGAAGGCTGGAATGGTCCGGTTGAAGTCGATCAAATCAAAGGTAAGAAAGTCACTGTTGTGCCAATTTTACGTGCGGGTTTGGGCATGATGGACGGCGTACTCGAGCACATTCCAAGTGCGCGTATCTCAGTTGTCGGTATTTACCGTGATGAAGAGACCCTTGAGCCAGTGCCTTATTTTGAGAAGCTGGCCAGCGACATGAACGAGCGTATCGCCTTAGTTGTCGACCCTATGTTGGCGACAGGTGGTTCTATGATTGCGACCGTCGATTTATTGAAAAAGCGCGGTTGTACTTCAATTAAGGCCTTAGTGCTAGTGGCTGCACCTGAAGGGATCAAAGCGTTAGAGGCGGCGCATCCTGATATCGAGTTATATACCGCTGCTATCGACAAGTGCCTCAATGAGAAGGGCTATATCCTGCCTGGTCTTGGTGATGCGGGCGATAAAATCTTTGGTACTAAATAACCAAAGCTGTTAAAAATCAAGTTGCTAAATAATTAGCGTAGCTGATGCTCAGTTGAGCGGATGTACTCAGTAAGGGAGCCTAGGCTCCCTTTTTGTTTTTTTGTTCGCCACAGTTATAACAACTTTGTTTTAAGCTGCTAAAGTTTAGCATTAAGACAAATAGTTATTCGCAATTGCAGTTGTTTTTATTGGTTTATTTTGTGGTTTAATGGGACATTACTTAAGTTTTGGGCAAGGCATATTGTCGGTATAACAAGGATTAAGAGGGATTATGGGACATTCGGCACTCAACTGGTTGTTATTACGTCGGTCACTTGCACTTGCGACCCTGTTATTTGTCATATTCTTGTTGATCCTATTGCCGTTTAAAATCGATAGAGAACACCAATCCTTTGTGTCTTTTGTAAAAACCAAGCAAATCACACCGAGCTATATTGAACTGCTCGGTAAAAGCTTATCCCTGCACGACATCATTGATTTCAATAAATCTTCTTTAGCGCCTTTTCAGCTCGATCCCACCCGATTAATGCTGCCCCAAGGGGTGGAGCTTTCTGCTGAAGAAGCGCAAGTCTTACGCTACTTTGATTATCTCTACTCCAGTAAAAAGACAAATGCAGAAGATATTTTCCTGTATGTGGGGCTTTATCGTAGTGATGCTGTGTATTTTGCTACCCCAATCCCTGAGGACGTAAAAGCGCGGCTGATTAATGACCGTACTTCGACAAATGAGTTTTGTCAGAGCCTGCACTATTGTGCGAAAGACGCGACGCCAGAGTCCTTGGCCGATGGCATAGTGTTATCCATTCCTTATCAAGATGAAGTGACTGGTAAAGTCATTTTATCTATGGCCTCGCCGATTACATCATCTAGCGATCCTAATCATTTTATTGGTGATGTGATTGCCGACACGGCCTTTATGACGTCGGGTTTTATGCGTAATAAACATGTTGAATGGCGCAATACCGATTATGGCACTGAGTTGGTGATCACGACAGATAGCCTTTGGGCTGAGCTGACGCCGGAGTTCTTGTTTTATTCGATGACAAATCATTTAGATAACATGACTTCACTGACATACAAAATCAGTATATTTCGTTTTATTGTGTGGAATTTGCCCCTGTGGTTTTTGTTATCTATTGTGATCTTCTTCGTTCAAATTAATATCAATCGTTTTAGGAAACTTCGTACTGAGCGTCAACGGTTTAGTGAAGCGATGTTATTGGATGCTTTTACTCGCACCTACAATAAGAAAGTCTATGAGACCGCACTGTTTGATGTCGCAACTAAGGGGCATTACGCAGTGATCTGTGTGGATGGCGATAAAATCAAAACCATTAATGATACCTACGGGCATAAACTCGGGGACATGGCGATCATGCAAATTGTCGATGCAATGCGCGGCGTATTTCGAGAAAACGATTTGTTAATCAGAACCGGTGGTGATGAGTTTGTCGTCATCTTAGCTAATTGTACTTTCGATCGGGCTTTGGTGTTGGCTGAACATTTACGTCAAGCTGTGGCAGAGCGACAATTTTTAAATGTGTTGACCGTTTCTTGCGGTGTCGCTGATTCGCAAGACTATGCTAACTTCGAGGCAGTGCTGCAAGCGGCGGATAAAGCGCTCTATGAGGATAAAAAGAATAAGCAGGGAAGTCGCAAGCTTGACCTGACACCTTAATTATCACGTTCATTATTACGTGAGTTATTGAGTGAATCAGTGAGTTAACCTGCTGCCCGCAATAAAAGTGAATACCCGAGATAAAAAACAGCGCGGAGAATGCCACGCTGTTGTTACTTTCTAATACGGTAATGTAAACATCTGCGATAACACTTACAACACCATTGCTGCAATCCAACCAAACACTAATAGTGGAATATTGTAGTGGATAAATGTTGGTATCACGCTGTCACGAATGTGATCATGTTGACCATCGGCATTCAAACCTGCAGTGGGACCTAAGGTGGAATCTGATGCTGGCGAGCCCGCATCACCCAGCGCGGCGGCAGTGCCAACTAACGCGATTGTGGCCGCTACTGAAAAACCAAAACTTAATGCCAATGGTACATATATCGTCGCGATAATTGGAATGGTGGAGAAAGACGATCCAATTCCCATAGTGATCAGTAGACCAACCAGTAACATCAAGAAGGCTGCGAGGGCTTTATTATCCCCAATGATGTCGCTAAGCGAGGCCACAAGCGTACCCACTTCACCGGTTTCTTTCACTACAGCGGCAAAGCCAGCTGCTGAAATCATGATAAAGCCGATATTGGCCATCATTCGCACACCTTGGTTGAAGATATCTTGGTCGGCGACATGCTTCAAGGCACCCGAAAAACTGAAAATCATGAAGCCGACTAAGGCACCAAAAATCATAGAGTCAGTTTCAAGTTGTACGACGAGAGTGGCTAATATCGCCAGTGCAGCAATGATGATATTGCGTTTGTTGAGATTTTCTTCAGGTTCAGCGACCAACACTTTTGCCTCGTCGTAAGTCCGAGGTTTACGGTAACTGATGAATACTGCTGTGAGTAACCCTACGACCATACCCGCCGCAGGGATTAACATGGCTGGCGGAATTTGCTCGCGAGCAGCGGCTAAGCCATTGCTGGTTAAGTTGGAAAGCAGAATATCATTTAAGAAAATGCCACCAAAACCAATCGGTAAAATCATATAGGTGGTGACTAGGCCGAAGGTGAGAACACAAGCCACAAGGCGGCGGTCGATGTTCAGTTTGGTCATCACATGTAAGAGTGGTGGCACTAAAATCGGAATGAAGGCGATATGGATCGGTAAAATATTCTGTGAAGCCATCGACATAACGAGTAGCGATAACAGCAGTAACCAGCGTACCCAGTTAGTGTTTGTGGGATTAGGATCTTGTCCAAGGCTACTAATGATGCTTCTAGAAATCAGCGTCGTTAAGCCTGAATGCGATAGTGCGACAGCGAAAGCACCTAATAATGCATAACTGAGCGCAATTTGTGCGCCGCCACCTAAGCCTGTATTAAAGGCATCTATAGTTTGGTGCAGATCCATTCCGCCTACCAATCCCGCCACGAGGGCGCTCACGGTCAGGGCAATAACCACATTCACCCTAGCTAAACTGAGTGCTAACATTAAGCACACTGCAATTACGACTGCATTCATTATCAATTTTCTTAATTCTTTAAGCCAAAGGAGCTATTTTCGACTGCAAAGGCAGTGGATGTCCAGTTTGCCGAGGGCTTATCTGAAAAATATCTGAAAATGTGATCATGCTGGGTTTTGTCTGTTAGCCGAATGTGGATTGCTCCGCACACAGGATACGCAGATTGCTCTATCCTTAGTCAGGCAAAACGGAAATACCCTTGAAAAATGTGATATTGGTCTTAAATAGGTTGTAAGGCACAGCACACGACTTATAATGCCTAAGGATTTGATTGGTAAGAACACCTTTTAATCAGTAAGGATTTAACTTGACCTAGGTTGAGAACATACTGGCTAGAAGGCATCTTGCCTTACACTTAGTTCAACTCATAGATGGAGATATAAAATGAGCGTATTAGTAGGCCGTCAGGCTCCTGATTTTACTGCTGCAGCTGTATTAGGTTCTGGCGAAATCGTTGATAGCTTTAACTTGACTGCAGCCATCAAAGGCAAACCAGCCGTCGTATTCTTCTATCCACTTGACTTCACTTTCGTTTGCCCATCAGAGTTGATCGCTTTTGATCACCGTATGGAAGAGTTCACTAAGCGTGGCGTAGAAGTGATTGGTGTGTCTATCGATTCTCAGTTTACCCACAATGCATGGCGTAACACCCCAGTTGAAAAAGGCGGTATTGGCCAAGTTAAATACACGCTAGTGGCTGACGTTAAACATGAAATCTGTAAAGCATACGATGTTGAGCATCCAGAAGCGGGTGTGGCTTTCCGTGGTTCATTCTTGATCGACAAAGAAGGCATGGTTCGTCACCAAGTCGTTAACGATCTGCCATTAGGCCGTAACGTTGATGAAATGCTACGTATGATCGATGCACTGCAATTCCATGAAGAGCACGGTGATGTTTGTCCTGCTGGCTGGGAAAAAGGCGATAAAGGTATGAATGCAAGCACTGAAGGTGTTGCTGCTTACCTGTCTGAAAACGCAAGCTCACTGTAATTAGTCCTTTTCTAATCACAGTCGCCTGTTAAATGAAAAAAGCTGCCAATGGCAGCTTTTTTGTTTTTTTCATTGCTTAAGATCTAGTGTTACCTGTTAAATTTATTCCACAGTACCGCTTTCTGCATCCTGCACATCCACAGCCAGTAATGGCCAGCCACCTAATGATTTCCAACGATTCACTATATGACAAAAAAGCTCCGCGGTACGTTCGGTATCATATAGCGCCGAATGGGCTTCTTTATTATCGAAGGGAATACCCGCCATAATACATGCCTTGGCAAGTACGGTATGACCAATGGCGAGTCCGGCGAGCGTTGCTGTGTCAAAGGTGGCAAAAGGATGAAACGGCGAACGTTTTAAGTCGCAACGTTCTATCGCCTTACTCACAAAACCATGATCGAATGCCGCATTGTGCGCCACTATGATACTGCGATGGCAGTCGGAGGCTTTTTGGGCTTTCTTCACGGCTTTAAAGATTTCTAAAAAGGCTTCTTTCTCGCTCACCGCTCCCCGTAACGGATTCGTGGGATCAATACCGTTGAATGCTAACGCTTCGGGTTCTAAATTTGCGCCTTCAAAGGGCTCAATGTGGAAGTGTAGGGTTTTGTCGATTCCTATCACGCCTTCATTGTCCATTTTCAGTAGGGTGACGGCAATTTCTAGCAACGCATCGGTTTGAGAGTTGAAGCCCGCAGTTTCGACATCAATGACTACGGGAAAGTAGCCTCGAAATCGGTATTTCAATTTGTTCGCGTCGCAAATGTCACTCATAAAGTACTCAAGAAAATTCACAGGGCGCTATTATGCTAAATGTGTTGGGGTGTGTCATGCTTGATTGGTGGTTTTATGAGCTAAAGGAACTAAATAGTTTGCCGATAAAGCCATGTAACCGATTAAACATGAGTAAAGGCTATGTGGCGAAAACTGATATTAGTATCAATTTTATGCGTTCCAGCAACTGCAATGGCAGAGTTGCGCCATTATGTCGCCTCTTTAAGTGATTCCCAGTGGCGAGTGAGTGAAAATACTCCCATCGTCTGTCGCCTTGAGCATGATATTCCTTCTTACGGTAAAGCGATTTTTACCAGTGAAGCGGGTAAACAGCAGAATATGACTTTTACCTTAGATATGTGGGTAAAACCTGATCAAGTGACGCAGGCGAAATTAATTAGCCGCGCGCCGCAGTGGCGTCCTGGTGTGGTATCAAAAGAGATCACTTCATTACATTATCAAAAGTACTTTAACGGGGAAGTGCCTAAGCGCGCAGCTTGGTCTATGTTGGCAGAGTTGAGTCGCGGTATGGAACCAACGTTTTACTATGCTGATTGGTATAATGAGTCGAATAAGATAGCTGTGGGTTTGTCTTCAGCTAATTTTGGCCGTAAATATACTGAGTTTAAAGCTTGTCTAGCGCATTTATTGCCCTATAGCTTCGAAGATATTGCTTTTACTGTATTAAATTACGATGAAGGCGGGACCGATTTAACTCGTTTCTCCCAGCAACAACTGTCTCGGGTACAAGAATATTTAGCCTATGATCCCTTGGTAGAGTTAGTGCTGGTGGATGCGTATACCGACAGTTATGGTGGCCGTTCAGTAAACCAGAAAGTGTCGGATACACGAGCTGCGTCGGTAAAAGAGTTCTTTGTTGCCAGTGGTATTCCTCAAGATCGTATTGTCACATTCGGGCATGGTGAGCGTCGTCACGTGGCTTCCAATGATGATATGGATGAAAGGGCGCGTAACCGTCGTGTTGTTATACGGATCAGTAAACCTTTGTAGTGTTTGTTTTACCTAGGTTTTAAGTATTTTTCAATGCCAAGTTTATGACTTGGCATTGTCGTTTTTAAAAGAAGGAGAGTTCAGGCAGTATGCCACTTTAATCGAATGATTCGCTCAATTTGCGCGTATGGGTAAAAATAATGAGATTTTTTAATTTGTAGATATGACATATCCACCTCAACAAGTACTGCAGAAAGCGAGAGTGGGATAAGTACGAGTAATATAGATGAAGTATAAAACTTGGCCGTTGCAATAATCAGGATTGTGTTTGAAATGCTAAAAAAAAGCCCGCTTAAACTAAGCGGGCCGCAAAAATAATGCATTTGCAATCAACAAATTGAAGGAAGGAAGTCAAGCATAAGAACCAGAAAAGAAACTGAAGTGTTGGGAACACACCAGTTTAAAAGTTCTTTGTTTTCGATATCTGCAAGCAGTTATCTCCTGAAAACAAGCACATTCTATTGGGAAACCTGTTGTAAAACAAACGAGAAAAATTGCCCATAAACATTAGTAATTCTAATGGCTACAAAGGTGATTTATATCACTTAAGTCACTATTTACCTTGATTAATAACTTATAACTCACTATTAATGCATAATAATACACTTCAATAAGCTTATCCTTGCTGCTATTTTGTTAAATTCACGATACAGCTTAAAAAACTTCATATTAAGTTACGCCATTGCCATGATTTTTTTTGCTTGTATAGTACTTGCTGAAAAGGCCTTAAGCCCGAAACCATAAGAAGGACGACAACACGATGGCATTAAGATTTCGCCTTGCAAAGCAAGGTTTGTTAGTGGCCACATTGGGGATGGCACTCGGTGCCTGCCAAAGTGGCAATGCACCTGAGCAAAATTCGACTGAGCAGGCAAGCGCAACTAAACTCGTTTACCCTGTTACTGAAAAAGATGACCTCGTCGAAACCATTCATGGTGTCGCAGTGCCCGACCCTTATCGTCATCTGGAGGCCAATACGCCTGAAACTGAAGAGTGGGTAAAAGAACAACAAGACTTTGGTCAAGCCTACCTCGCTAAGATCCCCAATAAACAAGCTGTGGTCGAACGTATTACAGAACTTTGGAATTACGAAAAAGTCTCTGCTCCGTTTGAAAACGGCGACAACCAATTTTACTACCGCAATGATGGCCTACAGGCGCAATCGGTTTTGTACGTTAAAGGTTTAGATGGTGTTGAAAAGCCTGTTCTTGACCCAAATAAACTGTCTGCGGATGGTACTGTTGCCTTATCCGGCGTGGCTGTGAGTAATGACGGTAAAATTTTAGCTTATGGTGTTTCAGATTCTGGCTCAGATTGGCAGCAATGGCAGTTCGTTGATATTGCAACCGGTAAGAAACTGGCCGATGAACTGAAATGGATTAAATTTTCTAGTGCAGTGTGGGATAAAGAAAACCAAGGTGTGTTCTACGCCCGTTATGATGCCCCAGCAGGGGGGGATGTCTTAGCTGACGTTAATTTTAACCAAAAAGTGTATTACCACAAATTAGGCACAGACCAACATCAAGATCTATTGATTTATGAGCGTCCACAGAATAAAGATTGGGGCTTTGGCATTGATGTCTCTGAGAAAGGTGAATACTTATTACTGTCGATTTCTCAAGGTACGGATAAGCGTAATCGTTTCTTCTATAAATCGTTATTTGAGCCTAAATCCCAAGTGGTGGAATTGATCCTCAAATTAGAAGCTGAATATGAGTTTCTCGGTAATGATGGTTCAGTGTTTTATTTCAAAACCGATTTAGAGGCGCCTAATGGTAAAGTGATTGCGATTGACACCCGCAATAGTGATAAATCGCAATGGCAAACGATTATTCCTGAGTCTAAAGATCCGATTAATAATGTCGCCATTATTAATGACCATTTAGTGGTGAGTTATTTACATGATGTGTTAGGTCAATTATCGATTTACAGTATGGGTGGTCAGAAGCGTCAAGATGTGGCATTGCCTGGTCTTGGCAATGTGGCAGGGCCTTTTGGTAAAGCCAGCAAAGATTATTTCTATTATGTGTTCAATAGTTATATTCAGCCTGAAACCACCTATAAGTTTGATTTTAAAACTGGCGGTTCAACCGTCATTGCTAAACCCAAAGTCTCGTTTAATCCCGATAACTATGTTTCTGAACAGGTTTTCTATAGCAGCAAAGACGGTACGCGTGTGCCTATGATGCTCTCCTATAAAAAGGGCTTAGTGAAAAACGGTCAAAATCCGACATTACTTTATGCCTATGGTGGTTTTGCCATTTCGATGACACCACGTTTTAGCCCTGCCAATATCGCTTGGTTAGACATGGGTGGCATTTATGCCGTGCCGAGTTTACGTGGCGGTGCTGAGTATGGCGAAAGCTGGCATCAAGCGGGGATGTTCGACAAAAAGCAAAATGTGTTTGATGACTATTTTGCTGCTGCGGAATATCTGGTAAGCGAAAAATACACCAACAGCTCTAAACTCGGTGCCTATGGCCGCAGTAATGGTGGTCTGTTGATGGGCGCTGCGGTGACTCAACGTCCTGAACTCTTTGCTGCCGTATTACCTGCGGTGGGCGTGTTGGATATGCTGCGTTTCCACAAGTTCACTATTGGTTGGGCTTGGACGAGTGAATACGGCAGTGCTGATAAAGCAGAGCAATTCCCTGCGCTATTGGCTTATTCGCCCTATCACAATGTAAAAGCGCAAGCTTATCCTGCGACTATGGTAATGACTGCGGATCATGATGATCGTGTTGTGCCATTACACAGTTTCAAGTTTGCGGCCATGCTGCAGGAGAAACAGCAGGGCAATAAACCAGTCATTATGCGTATCGAGTCAAATGCTGGTCATGGAGCGGGTAAGCCCACGGCGATGAAGATCGACGAATTTGCCGACATCTACAGTTTCTTGTGGCAGAGTTTTGGCTTAACCTTGCCACAAGCTATCGCAAAATAACTAACTATGTTAATAAAATGGGGTCGTTTGACCCCATTCTCTTTTACAATTGCCCCTATTCATCTGAAACCCGCGCTATTCCTATCTATATCTTCATCGGGTCATTCACAAGTCTTGTTTCCCTAGGTATAGTAAGCGTCAATTTTTCAACCAAAATTTGCTTATTTTCAAATGATGTTTCATTGGCCAATTTCAGTCTATTACGAAGACACCGACGCTGGTGGCGTTGTCTATCATTCGAACTACCTCAACTTTTTTGAGCGCGCGCGAACCGAGTGGTTAAAAGCCCTTGGCGTTAGTCAGACTGCGTTATTAGCCGACGACACTGCTTTTGTCGTAAAGCGTGCGGAACTCGATTTTCGCAAAGCAGCACGTTTTGAACAGAACCTTATTGTTGAAACTAAGGTCATAGAGTTGAAAAAGGCCTCGTTGATCTTTCATCAACGCTTGGTCGATAAACAGGGAGACTGTTATTGTGAAGGCACAGTGCTGGTTGTTTGTGTTGCGCTATCACGTATGCGTCCCCGAGCTATTCCCTTAAATATTGTGCAGGAGTTTGACAGTGCAAGCTGATATGTCGATTGTTGGGTTATTTTTACAAGCCAGTTTATTAGTGAAATTTGTTATGTTCACTTTACTTTGCTTGTCGGTGATGTCCTGGACGGTGATTTTACAACGCCGTAGCTTACTGACATCCGCAAAAAGTAAATCGGCGAAGTTTGAAGATAAATTTTGGTCAGGTGTTGATTTAAACCGTTTATATAAAGAATTATCATCTCGTCCAGATAATAGCGGTTTAGAGTCATTATTTGTGACTGGCTTTAAGGAATATTCACGCCTGAATAAATTAAATAGCAAAGTGCCCGATGCCGTCATGGATGGTACATCGCGTGCTATGCGTGTGACCTTGTCTCGCGAAATGGAAAAGTTAGAAGCTAACTTACCGTTATTAGCTACGATTGGTTCGACTAGCCCTTATATCGGTTTATTTGGTACTGTATGGGGGATCATGAATTCTTTTATCGCTATTGGTTCGATGGAAAACGCCACCTTAGCTATGGTTGCCCCCGGTATTGCTGAAGCTTTGATTGCAACGGCTATGGGTTTATTTGCTGCAATTCCAGCGGTAATCGCCTACAACCGTTTCTCGACTCAAGTCGATAAATTAGAAATGGCTTACGCAAACTTTATGGAAGAGTTCTCCAGCATTTTGCATCGCCAAGCATACAGTGAGAAGGAAGGGGCATAATGCAACCAGCTTATCAGCGCAAACGTCGTCGCCCCGTTGCTGAAATCAACGTGGTGCCTTATATCGACGTCATGCTCGTGCTGTTAATTATTTTTATGGTAACAGCACCCATAGTGACCCAAGGGGTCAAAGTGGAGCTGCCTCAAGGGGCGGCAGAAGTGTTACCCAATGACAGTAAGCCGCCCATTGTTGCTTCAATCGATGGTGATGGTGATTACTTCCTCAATAAAGGCGGTTCAACGAATGTGCCTATGGATTTGGAAGAATTAGCAACGGAAGTGGCTGCACTTATCGTGACTGAACCTGAGCGTCCTGTTGTGGTTAAAGCCGATAGAAATATTCCTTACGATAAAGTGATTCAGTTGATGGTGACACTGCAGCAAGCTGGCGTGCCATCAGTCGGTTTGATGACGGATTCACCCAAGGAGAAATAGGTGGCAGATAAGTCAGATGTAACATTACCTCTGTCAATTTCAGCGGGTATTCATATTGGCGTGATAATTATTCTGGCGTTAGGAATAGATTTTTCTCACAAACCTGAGCCTATGCAACAAGTTAGCGCACCAGCAATCAAAGCGGTTATGGTTGATCAGCAAAAAGTGGCTAATCAAGTTGAGAAACTTAAGCAAGAAAAGCGTGATGCCGAACGCCGTGAGCAAGAACGTCAAGCCGAGCTTGAACGCAAAGCTCAAGAAGCGAAACAGGCACGCGAGCGCGAACAAGCTCAGATTAAACAGCTAGAGCAAGAACGTAAGCAGCAGGAAATTGAGATTCAAAAAGCCAATGAAGCGACCAAATTAGCCCAGGTGAAACAGCAGCAGGAAAAGGAAAAGGCGGTCAAAGCCGAAGCTGACCGTAAGCTGAAAGAGCAGGAGCGTAAGGTTGCTGAAGACGCCGCACAAAAAGCTGCTGAAAAACGCAAGGTTGAAGAAGCTGCTGCAGTGAAAGCTGAAACTGACCGTAAGCAAAAAGCAGATGCGGAAGCTAAAGCGGAGGCAGATGCTAAAGCTAAAGCAGATGCCAAAGCTAAAGCGGATGCTAAAGCTAAAGCAGATGCTAAAGCTAAAGCAGATGCTAAAGCTAAAGCAGATGCTAAAGCTAAAGCAGATGCTAAAGCTAAAGCAGATGCTAAAGCTAAAGCAGATGCTAAAGCTAAAGCAGATGCTAAAGCCCTTGCCGATCAAGAGCAGGAAATGGCTGATGCATTAGCGGCTGAGCAAGCGGCGCTGTCGCAAACCATGAATAAGCAAATGCAGAGTGAAGTCGGTAAGTATCAGGCAATGATAAAATCAACTATTCAACGTAATTTGGTAGTGGATGAATCTATGCGTGGAAAGACTTGTACTGTCTCTGTGCGTTTAGCGAATGATGGGTTTGTGATCAGCAGCCAAACTAAAGGTGGTGATCCCAACGTTTGTCGTGCAGCAAAAGCGGCGATTTTGAAAGCGGGCAAACTGCCTGTGTCTCCGGATCCTGCGGTTTATAACTTGATGAAAGAAATTAACTTAATCGTTGAACCAACGTTTAATTAAAGGAGCACCATGAAAATATTGGCAAAATGGTTAGCACTGGCAGTTCTGCTGTGCACCACCCCCGCGAAAGCGGCATTAGATATTGTGATCACAGAAGGTGTTGACGCAGCGCGTCCCATCGCTGTGATGCCTTTTGTATGGCAAGGTCCTGGCGCACCGCCACAAGCGATTGCTGATGTGGTGATGTCTGACTTAGCTCGTAGCGGTACCTTTAAACCTTTAGACGAGCTCGGACTACCTCAGCGCAATATTGGTGCTTTGGCTCAGTTTCAACCTAGTTCATGGTCTAGCGTTGGCGCAGAAGCTGTGGTGTTAGGTACTGTGAAACCTTACGGAACCGATCAGTATTTGGTGAGCTTTGATTTAATCGATTTAGTTAAAGCACAAAACCAAGCATTGAAAGGCTCAGTCAGCGCTACAGAATTTTTGATGGACAGTCGCCAAACTGTGATTTCAGCAGCGCAATTTCGTCAATATGGTCATAGAATTAGCGATATCGTCTATGAAAAGTTAACCGGTATTCGCGGTGCATTCTTAACGCGGATCTCCTACGTCGTGGTTAATCATACTCAAAAAGCACCTTATCAGTTGATGGTTGCTGACTATGATGGTTTTAACGAGCAAATGTTACTGCGCTCACCTGAGCCATTAATGTCACCCACTTGGTCGCCTGATGGACGTCGTTTGGCGTATGTTAGCTTTGAAAATAAAAAAGCAGAGATTTTCGTACAAGACCTTTATACCCAAGTGCGCACTAAAGTGAGCTCTTTCCCTGGTATTAACGGTGCGCCGGCTTTCTCTCCTGATGGCAAATCTTTGGCTGTGACGCTGTCTAAGGATGGTCAGCCTGAGATCTATGTTATCGATATTGCGACAAAAGCGATTAAGCGTATTACCAATCACTATGCTATCGATACTGAACCATCATGGTATCCTGATGGGAAGTCGTTGATTTTCACCTCTGAACGTGGTGGTAGACCGCAAATTTATCGCGTAGAGTTAAGTTCAGGTAAAGTGAGTCGTGAAACATTTGAAGGTGAATGGAACCTTGGTGGTTCAATTACGCCAGATGGACGTAGTATGATTTTTGTTAACCGTACTAATGGTAAGTTTAATATTGCGCGTATGGATTTAAATACGCGTTTTATGCAGGTGCTAACCTCTACACGCTTGGATGAATCCCCAAGTGTGGCGCCTAATGGTACTATGGTCATATATGGCACTACACACCAAGGTAAGCAAGTATTAGCAGCTGTTTCTACGGATGGACGCTTTAAAGCGAGATTACCCGTGGGTCAAGGCGAGGTGAAATCACCTTCTTGGTCTCCGTTTCTCTAATGTTATACCTTGATTTAATCACATTTAATTTTATAAGGAACACGTAATGGATCTGAATAAGTTGTTAAAAGCTATGTTGGTAGCACTTCCAATTATGGCTATTAGTGCATGTAGCTCAACTTCAGAATCAGAAACTGATGCAATGGGCTCAACAAACGGTTCAGGTAGCGAACTGAATGGTGGCATTCAAACTGGTGGTGTGGGTGCTATGTTGTCATCTGAAGAGCAGCAACGTCAGCAGTTAGAAGAGTTGAGAAAAGAACACATCATTTACTTCGATTTCGACCGCAGTGAAGTTCAAACTGAATTCGCCGCTGTATTAGAAGCTCATGGTACTTACTTAGTTGAGCACCCAAGTGTGCGCGTACTGATTGAAGGTCATGCGGACGAGCGTGGCACTCCTGAGTACAACATTGCTCTGGGTGAACGTCGTGCTAAAGCCGTTGCTAAATACCTACAAGGTATGGGCGTACAGCCAAGCCAAATGAGCGTAGTCAGCTATGGCGAAGAAAAACCACTTGATTTTTCTCGCACTGATGAAGGTTTTGGCAAAAACCGTCGTGCAGTTTTAGTTTACTAAGATTGAATCTCGGAGAGTAACACAATGAAACGTGCCGTCTTAATTACGGCAATGTTCCTTGGTGCGGGCGCTGCAGTTGCAGCGCCTGCTCCTGTGGAAGATATTGCTGGTGGTTCGGGTGATGACAGACTTGCTCGTATCGAACGTATTGTAAAATCGAGACAACAAAGTGAGCTCGAGATGCAACGTCGTCTTGATACACTGCAGCAGGAAGTTCTCGATTTACGCGGTTTAACCGAACAACAGAATTATCAGATTGAGCAGATGCAAGAGCGTCAGCGTCAGTTATATGATGAGCTTGCTAATTTATCCTCAAAGGCATCTGCCGCACCTGCAGCTGCAGCCACATCAATCCCCTCTGTGGTATCGGCCAATGCTGCCGCAAGTAGTTTAAGTGAAACTGCAAGTTATGAAAATGCCGTTAACTTAGTCTTAAAAGAGCGAAAGTATGACGATGCCATTCCTGCCTTCCGTGCTTTTATCAAACAATACCCAGACTCTGTGTATGCCGCGAATGCGAACTATTGGTTAGGACAGCTATTATTTAATAAGAGCGAATTTGCAGAAGCCAAACAAGCCTTCAAAACTGTGGTTGATCGTTTTAGTGATTCTAATAAACGTGGCGATAGTTTAGTGAAGCTTGGCATGATCGCCGAGAAAACCGGTGATAAAGCTGGTGCGATGCAATACTACCAACAAGTTGTCAAAGATTACGCAAACAGCGCCGCAGCACGTATTGCACAGCAGCAACTGGCTGCAATTAAAGCGTAATTAACTAAAAAACATACTCTTAGTCTGTTTTTCATGCAAACGACAAAAAATTGGGAATTTGCGCTTGCATGAGAAGATGAAAAAGGTATTATAGGCGCCCTCAGAGCGGCGAGGTCGTTCGGGGCGTGAAATACCAGTAAATGGGTCGTTAGCTCAGTCGGTAGAGCAGTTGGCTTTTAACCAATTGGTCGAAGGTTCGAATCCTTCACGACCCACCACTTACTCTAATGAATAGAATAAGTTAGTGGTATTTAATGAGATAGTCAGTAGTACAATGGGTCGTTAGCTCAGTCGCTTTTTATGAAGCTAGGGCAGTTGGCTTTTAACCAATCAGTCGAATGGTTCTAATCCTTAATGACACACCACTTTACTGAAAGTGYRTAAATCAGCGCAACACCAGATGGGTCGTTAGCTCAGTCGGTAGAGCAGTTGGCTTTTAACCAATTGGTCGAAGGTTCGAATCCTTCACGACCCACCACTTATTATTCGCATTGYTGATGCCAAAATAAGTGAACATTTTTATCGTAATACCTAGATGGGTCGTTAGCTCAGTCGGTAGAGCAGTTGGCTTTTAACCAATTGGTCGAAGGTTCGAATCCTTCACGACCCACCACTTTACTGAAAGTGYATAAATCAGTGCAACACCAGATGGGTCGTTAGCTCAGTCGCTTTTTTTTATAAAGCGAGGGCAGTTGGCTTTTAACCAATCAGTCGAAT
Source organism: Shewanella sp. SM20 (assembly GCF_025654545.1). Taxonomy (NCBI): domain Bacteria; kingdom Pseudomonadati; phylum Pseudomonadota; class Gammaproteobacteria; order Alteromonadales; family Shewanellaceae; genus Shewanella; species Shewanella sp. SM20. Next base: position 60,686 of record NZ_JAKKRK010000006.1, read on the forward strand.
GGTTATAATCCTTAATGACACACCACTTTACTGAAAGTGCATAAATCAGTGCAACACTAGATGGGTCGTTAGCTCAGTCGGTAGAGCAGTTGGCTTTTAACCAATTGGTCGAAGGTTCAAATCCTTCACGACCCACCACTTATTATCTGCATTATGAATGCCACACTAAGTGAATCGTTTTATCGCAATACTTAGATGAGTCGTTAGCTCAGTCGCTTTTTTTATAAAGCTAGGGCAGTTGGCTTTTAACCAATCAGTCGAATGGTTCTAATCCTCCACGGCACTACACTTTACTGAAAGTGCATAAATCAGCGTTATACCTCGATGGGTCGTTAGCTCAGTCGGTAGAGCAGTTGGCTTTTAACCAATTGGTCGAAGGTTCGAATCCTTCACGACCCACCACTTATTTTTTCAGCTGTATCTCTCTTGAATTTCCCCCTGAATGTCCCTCGTTAAACTCCAATACTGAGTACCGAATTTAATACCTTCGTTTTACTTATTCCACTGCAAAATATTTTCTAACATAATTATTGGCATTAGCAAGTTCGACTAATGCGGCATCTTTAAAAAGAAACGTATCTTGAGTTTGGTGATTATATTAAAGCTGACATTATGTGCAGTGATGATGACAACGGTGCTCTGGATTCAGGGGGGCTTTCTAGGCAGTTATGTACCGAGCACTATCTTATGGAAAGCTCTAATCCCACTGGGTTGTGATAAAGACTAAAAAGGAGACCTTAGGTCTCCTTTTGCATTAAGCGGATCACATATCTATAGCGCTTAATCTAACAGATTGTTTTCACGAACATATTGCTCGAAATCTGTGCACCCACCGATGTGCTTCTCATCGACAAAAATCTGCGGTACTGTTTCAACTGGCTTACCGACAGTTTTTTCTAAATCTGCTTTAGAGATGCCTTCTGCATGGATATCGACATATCTGAACTTAAAGTCATCACGTTTTTCAACGAGTTGCTCAGATAATTGCACAGCACGAACGCAATAAGGACAGCCTGGACGGCCAAAAATAACAACGAACATAATAGCTCCTTAGGATTACTTTAGTCGTTTTATACCATAGGCCTAAGTGAATTGATAATGTCAGCCACGTTTATTTTCAGTTTGATAGCGACCTTGATAATCAAAATAGCTTTCGAGCAGATCCCAGCCTTTTTTATGTTTCTTCAGCAGCAAGAGATCGGGCATGCGGAATTTATCCGCGTCGCTGATTAACTCTGTCACCTTAGTGTACTTTTTCGGTTTTAATCCCGGTGTACGGCTATGGGGAAAGATGAATAAGGCATATAAGGCTCGCCACTGGGCCGGCGTTTGCAATTTAAAGCGGCGATTGAATTCATTACCGTCGATATCGAGGTACTGCACTTTCAGATTGCCGTCATCGTCGATGAGGCTCATATGCTGGCAGCGGAATAAATGATGGTGCTGCTGGCTGAGCACTTGGCGTAGGCGTTTATCGGGATCGATGAGGGTCGATTGGCAGTGCTGGCAAATGCGTGCGGCAATGTCATTCTCTTCACCGCAATCAGGGCAAGATTTAGATCTAAATCGAAAGTCGCACTGCAGCTTTTTACCTTGCTGTTCGACTATGCCCTGACAGCGGCGACCAAAGTGTTCGATAATGTCGCCATCGTCGTCCGTGAGTCCCCAGAATATATTGGCAAAATCGCATACAGGGCAATGCACCTGCACGGGTACCGATTTACTGTTGGGTTTCGCTTGGCCGACCTCGGGGAAATACAAGTCATAACCATTGGCTGCATAGTCGATGATAAGACAATCTTTTTTGCCTTCAGCGATTCGCAATCCACGGCCGATCATTTGTTGAAACAGACTGACTGAGGCTGTCGGGCGCAAAATTGCAATCAAATCCACATGGGGCGCGTCGAAGCCTGTCGTCAACACAGCCACGTTGACTAAAAACTTAAGCTCTTGGGCTTTAAAGCGTTCAATCGTCGCGTCACGTTCATTGTCGTGCGTTTGTGCCGTGATAATGGCGCTCTGCGCTGCGTGAGCTTGGTTGAGTAGGCCAAAAATCTCATTAGCGTGGCGCACCGTTGCCGCAAAAATGATAATGCCTTTTCTATGTTGGCTCAGTTCAATGAGCTGTTTCACAATCGCAGTGGTCGCGCGGCCGTAATGTCCCAGTAAATCGTTAACCTCGGCTTCGGCATATTCGCCATTCTCGTTTGCTTTGAGTTGGCTGAAGTCATACTGGGCACTTAGGCCATCAAATAGGGTTGGCGCTGTGAGGTAACCTTGCTTAATGAGCGGCCTGATGGGCAGCTCGAACACACAATGTTCGAATACGGCATGTTCGGGAGATCCCACTTTGCCGTGATAGTGTTGCTGATAAATCCAGCCAGTGCCAAGGCGATAGGGGGTGGCGGTGAGACCGAGCAATCTTAATTGAGGATTTTTCGTGCGTAAATGGTTGAGTACTTGCTGATATTGGCTGGTTTTTTCTAGGCTGACTCTGTGGCATTCATCAATAATGACTAACGAGAACGGCTGATCGAACTGGGTTAACCCCCGCGCCGCCGATTGAATACTGGCGACGACGGTTTTCCCCTCTGTGGCTTTTTGATTGAGTCCCGCCGCATAGATACTGGCTTGTGCGGTGAGGAGGCCGACTTTCTCGGCATTTTGTGCAACTAATTCTTTCACATGGGTGAGCACTAAGACTCTGCCTTTGGCGATGCGTGCCAGTTCGGCGATCACTATGCTTTTGCCGGCGCCTGTGGGTAATACGAGTACGGCGGAAGCTTGGCTTTGCCTAAAATGGGCGATGGCGGCATTAACCGCTTGCTGTTGATAGTCTCTGAGTTTGACTGACACGCTGATAAAAAATCTATGCTGAATAAAAGTGAGGCTGCAAGCTTAACATAACAGGCAAAAAAAATGCCCCTGGTTGGAGGGGCAAGCTAGAGAAAGGAGCAATCACACACACTCTCTCAACAGGGTTCACTTTTAACCTGAGGTTTAAAAAGGGAGGTTCAGGTTACGCTTAGCCTATTGGGCATAGACTAAGCGTTGTGGACGTTATTCTTAACTCGGATATTACTCAGTACGATTTAAGCGTGATTCAATCAAGGTCTCGATCACAGCTGGATCGGCCAAGGTTGATGCATCCCCTAAGTTGGTCACTTCGTTAGCGGCAATCTTACGCAGGAAGCGGCGCATAATCTTGCCTGAACGTGTTTTAGGTAAGCCCGTCGCCCATTGGATGAGATCTGGGGTGGCTAGCGCACCAATTTCTTTACGAACCCATTGACGCAGCTCTTGACGTAGCTCTTCGGTTTCTTCAGTACCACGGGTTAGCGTGACGTACGCATAAATACCTTGGCCTTTAATATCATGTGGGTAGCCAACTACTGCAGCTTCTGCAACCAGTTCATGTGATACCAGCGCACTTTCGACCTCTGCCGTACCTAATCTGTGGCCGGATACGTTGATTACGTCATCAACGCGGCCAGTGATCCAGTAGTAGCCATCTTCATCGCGGCGTGCACCGTCACCGGTAAAATACATGCCGCGGAAGGTTTTAAAGTAGGTCAGTACAAATCGTTCGTGGTCGCCATACACAGTACGCATTTGGCCCGGCCAAGAATCGAGTAACACTAAGTTACCTTCGTTCTCACCTTCTAAAATATTCCCCATGTTATCCACTAAGGCGGGTTGAACGCCAAAGAACGGACGGGTCGCTGAGCCAGGTTTAGTGTCGGTCGCGCCTGGCAGTGGCGTGATCAAAATACCGCCGGTTTCAGTTTGCCACCAAGTATCGACGATAGGGCAATGCTCATGACCTATCACCTCATGGTACCAACGCCATGCTTCTGGGTTGATAGGTTCACCTACCGAGCCCATGATCCTCAAGCTGCTACCATCGAACTTATCGAAGTGTTGCTTACCTTCGGCCATCAGCGCGCGAATTAAGGTTGGCGCTGTATATAGAATGTTCACTTTATGGCGGTCAATCATTTCGCCTAAACGGGCAGGACTTGGATGATTCGGCACACCTTCATGGATAAGCACAGTCGCACCATTGGCGAGCGGGCCGTAAACCATGTAAGAGTGGCCAGTGATCCAACCCACATCCGCGGTACACCAGTACACTTCACCCGCTTTGTAGTCGAACACATATTCATGGGTCATAGACGCATAAACCATGTAGCCGCCAGTGGTGTGCAATACGCCCTTGGGATTCCCAGTTGAACCTGAGGTATAAAGCAAGAATAATGGTGCTTCGGCGTCCATTTCTTCTGGTTGGCAGTGCTCTGATGCGGTTTCCATCAGTGAATGCCACCACACATCACGGCTTTCTACCCAATCTACTTTGCCACCTGTGCGTTTAAGTACGATGACTTTTTCAACCGTAGTGACATCAGGGTGCTTTAAGGCATCATCGATATTGCGCTTTAATGGAATTGCACGGCCACCGCGCATACCTTCATCGGAGGTAATAATGACTTTGGATTTACCGTCAATCACGCGAGAGGCGATTGAATCCGGCGAGAAACCACCGAAGACCACAGAGTGCACAGCGCCGATACGGGCACAGGCAAGCATAGCCACTGCTGCTTCTGGCACCATAGGCATGTAAATTGTGACTATATCCCCGCGGCGCACGCCTTGGCTGCGCAGTGCGTTGGCAAACTTACACACATCTGCATGTAATTCACCGTAGGTGATTTTGCGTTGTTCGCTGGCGTTATCGCCTTCCCAAATAATCGCCACGCGATCACTGTGTTCGGCTAAATGACGATCTAAACAGTTGGCAGAAGCATTCAGGGTGCCATCGTAAAACCAATTGATCGATAAGTTATGGTCATCAAAAGAGGTTTTTTTAATTTTGGTATAGGGTTTTATCCAATCAATACGCTTGCCGTGTTCTCTCCAGAAACCTTCAGGATTGACAATCGACTCTTGGTACATTGTTTTATATTTATCGTTGTTTACAAGTGCATTGGCAGCGATATTGCCGGAGACTTTGTAGAGAGACTGCGAGCTCATAGGGCTTCCCTTTTGAAAAATTGCGTGGACTGAGTATGGTATGCAAGGGGGCGGCAACTCCATTAGACCTTGGTCTAGTGTTAAATTTTCCTTTATATTTAGTCTGTTGCATTAAAAATCCGGCTAGATTTTAGACAGGTTTTATCGCACAATAATCAGAAAAAAGAGCAAAGTATGAATTTAACCTTAGTCGTTGCTGTTATTGCCGTCTGTTATGTCTCGCTTTTATTCCTATTGGCTTGGGGGGCGGAGCGTTGGTTTACTCAGATCACTAAAAAGCTTCAGGTCGTTATCTATGGTCTGAGCTTAGCGGTTTATTGCTCCTCGTGGAGTTTTTTAGGCACAGTTGGGCAATCGGCTAAGGATTTTTGGTCTTTCTTACCGATTTTTATCGGCCCTATTCTGATTTTTACTTTAGGTTTTGGCATGTTACGCAAGATGGTATTAGTGTCTAAGGCGCAAAATATCACTTCCGTGGCCGACTTTATTGCCGCCCGATACGGCAAATCTCAAACCTTAGCCGCCTTAGTCACCTTAATTGCCTTGTTTGGCATCATGCCCTATATCGCCCTGCAGCTTAAGGCGATGGTGTTCAGTCTTAATTTGTTTCAACCCGCTGACGATCCCCTCGATGGCGTGACGATTCCTTTACTGATCACTTCGCTGTTAGCCATATTTGCCATTTTATTTGGTACTCGCAAACTCGATGCGACCGAGCATAATCCCGGCATGATGCTCGCGATTGCCTTTGAGTCTCTGGTGAAACTTGCCGCATTTTTGTTGGTCGGCATCATCATCAGTTTCGGAGTGTTCGATGGTTTTGGGGATATTTGGCAGCAGGCCAATGCGCAGTCACTAATTAATTATCCTAATCCACGTATTGAAGCCTTAATGCCTGAGTTACTCGTCGGAATGGCGGCCTTTTTATGTATGCCAAGGCAGTTCCATGTAATGGTGGTGGAATGCGCCGATGAGTCAGTTTTGTCAAAAGGGCGTTGGCTGTTTCCCATTTATTTAGCACTCTTTGGCTTGTTCGTTGGACCGCTCGCCTTGGCGGGGAAGATCATCCTCGGCGATTCAGTGTCGGCCGATACCTATGTGATTAATTTACCGCTGGCGTTAGATCAACCTTTGCTGGCGGTGATTGCATTACTTGGCACACTTTCGGCGGCAACTGGCATGGTGATAGTGGCGGTGGTGACTATCAGTGTGATGGTAAGTAACGAATGGCTGGTGCCAGTGATGCTGCGCACAGGCCATATCCGCGAGAAAAACTTCAGTCAGTTCTCGCACCTGTTACTTAATGCCCGCCGCTTAGCGATCGTGATTATTCTTGGCTTAGGCTATGGCAGCTATTTGGCATTATCAGACAGTGATTCCTTGTCCCATTTAGGCATGTTGTCTTTTGGGGCTTTTGCCCAACTTGCGCCAGCTTTAGTCGGTGGACTCTATTGGAAACACGGCAATCGTGCTGGGGTATTTTTAGGACTCGGCGTGGGCTTTGCGTTGTGGTTCTACATCATGTTGCAGGGCATGACCGATGTGCAAAGCTCATCGGCGTTCTTGTCTAGTGTCGCGAGCGAGAAAGGCCTGCTAGATGCGATAACGCCTAATGTGCGTGATGCGCTGACGGCTCTTTTTGCCAATATTGCCTGTTATATTTTGGGTTCTATTTGGTTTAGAGCGGGTGTGGCTGAGCGTATTCAGGCCAGTGCTTTTGTGAGTCCGGGTAAATTAAAAAACAGCGCCAATAAGAAAAATGGTCCGATTTCACAGCAGGACTTACTGATACTGGCGAGTCGTTTCGTTAGCCCAACGCGCGCCTACGAGAGCTTTAGCCGTTTCTCTATTGATGCGGTAAAAAGTGATAGTTGGCATAAAGCGGCGCCGCCAGAGCTGATTTTCCACACTGAACGTTTATTGGCGGGCGTACTCGGCGCTTCAAGCGCAGCGCTAGTGATGGATTCCGTGCTGCAAGGGCGCGATTTAGCGCTGGATGAAGTCTTTAGTCTGGTCGATGAAGCCTCATCGAAAATCATGCTCAGCCAAGACATGTTGCGCGGCGCGATTGAACACGCCTATGAAGGCATGAGTGTTATCGATAACGATCTCAATCTTGTGGCATGGAATTACAAATATGTGGAGCTGTATCAATATCCCGATGGATTTTTGCAGCAGGGCATGCCCATCAGTGAAGTGATCCGCTTTAATGCGGCGCGGGGTTATTGTGGTGAAGGGGAAATAGAACAGCAGGTTGAGCAGCGGGTGCAGCATATGCGTAATGGCACGCCGCACACTTCTGAGCGCCATCGCAGAGACGGTAAAGTGATTAAAATTCAAGGTAATCCCATGCCAGACGGTGGTTTTGTGATGACCTTTACCGATATTACTCAGTATCGCGAGCAGGAGCGCGCGCTGCTCGAAGCCAATGAAACCTTAGAAAGTCGCGTTAACGAACGTACCTATGAATTAGCCATGTTAAACAGTGAGTTACTGGAGGCTAAAGCGCAGGAAGAAATCGCCAACGCCTCTAAGAGTCGCTTCTTGGCCGCCGTCGGCCATGATTTAATGCAGCCACTTAATGCTGCGCGACTGTTCACTGCGTCGTTATCTCAGTATCCCAATCTAGATCGCGAGGCCAGAACCACCTTATCCCATGTGAATAGCTCGCTAAAAATTGCCGGCGAATTGCTCACTGACCTATTGGATATTTCTAAACTCGACTCAGGTATGGTGGATGTAAATCGCCGTGACTTTGCGATTTCAGAACTGATCAATGGCTTATCCGTTGAATTTGAAGCGATGGCGGCGGATAACCAAATTCGTTTTAAGATGGTTCCATGCAGCGCAACCGTTAATTCTGATCCTTCGTTACTGCGCAGAGTATTACAAAACTTTTTAACTAATGCCTACCGTTACGCCCGTGGTGGCAGAGTCTTGTTTGGTTGTCGCCATCGCGGTCATTACCTTGAGATCCAAGTGTTAGACACGGGTTGTGGTATTGATGAAAAAGAAACCCAAGAAATTTTCAAAGAATTTAAGCGGTTGAATAATCCTAAGAGCAACAATGTTAGCGGCTTGGGCTTAGGTCTGGCGATTGCTGATCGCATCAGTAAAGTGTTAGAACACGGTATTCAGGTTTCATCCCATTTAGGGCGCGGCTCGGTCTTCTCCATTTGTGTACCGCTTGGAGAAACTGTGCGTCAGCCACAAGTGAAGGCGTTACCGTCGCTGCTGCAGCCGTTATCGGGTATCAAAGTGTTGTGTATCGACAACGAAGAGGCCATTTTAGCTGGATTAGAAAGCTTATTAAGCCGCTGGCAGTGTGAGGTTATCTGTGCAAAAGATTTATCCGATGCACGCATTAAACTAGGACTGAAAGGCGTCGCGCCTGATATTGTGCTCGCGGATTACCATTTAGATGATGGCCAAAATGGCGTCGATGCGATGGACGGTATTCGCGCGCTTTATGGACAAGATTTGCCCGGTATTTTGATCACCGCCAATACCCGCAAAGAGTTGGTGGAAGATGTGCAACGCCGCGGCTATCACTATATGGCGAAAATGATAAAACCTGCCGCGCTACGTGCCTTGATTTCTAGCTTGGTAAAATAAGCTTGGTATACGTGTTCGGTAACATGAGTTTAGTGACGTCGGCACGTTTAACGAAATGCCAAGATAATCGCGCAGTTTTTTATGCGGCTTATCTTGGCTAAACGGTTTGACACAGGTTTGTGGGTGTAACTAAATACATGACTAGAGTTTGAATACGGCCAGTTTATTGTTTAAATTCAGTGATAATTCGGCCAAATTTTCACTTTCTTGAGCCAAATAAGTCGCCGATTCAGAGACTTCGAGCGCTGAGTTATTAATCCCGCACACGTTTCTGTTCATGTCTTCTGCGACCACACTTTGTTCTTCTGCGGCGGTGGCGATATGGGTTGCCATGTCACTCACATGTTTTATATGAGCAACAATAAGCGATAAATCCTTCCCCGCTTTTGCCGATTGACTCACACTGTTTTCTGCCAAAGCTCGGCTTGCATCCATTGCCTTAGCGGCGCTCACGGCCCGTTGTTGCAATAATGAAATCGTGTTTTGAATTTCTTCGGTCGATTGCCTAGTGCGACTGGCAAGTTGCCTCACTTCATCGGCGACTACAGCGAACCCTCGCCCTTGTTCGCCAGCGCGGGCGGCTTCAATTGCCGCATTCAGTGCCAGCAAGTTGGTTTGGTCTGAAATCGCGCTGATAACAGAGGTGACCTCGCTGATCTGCATGACTTCCTCTTTAAGCATATTTACTTGATCCGTCGCTTGCTCCACTTCTTTGGCAAGAGCATGAATACCATCTACGCTGGCGTGAACATCTTGGTCGCCAAGGCCAGCTTCCCAAGTGGCTTCTTTGGTATCTTTAGCTGTGCTCTCCGCATTATTCGCGACATCGGCGATAGTGGCGCTCATTTCATTCATGGCGGTGGCAAGTTGGGCGAGTTGATCCCGCTGATTATTTACCGCTTGATTGGTTTCCTCTGCAGTTGAGGCGATCCGAGCCGAGGCCTGTGCAACATTGTCAGCGCTATGACTCGCTTGAAGTAAAGTGCTACGAATGGAGTCTATGCTTTGGTTTATATTGTGGGCTAAGATGCCAAGTTCATCTTTACCATAGATTTTTAGCTGAGTCGTTAAATCACCTTTTGTGATGGCGAGCATAGCCAGATTCACATCATCCAATGGCTGAGTAATAGAGCGGCTAATGGCATAACCTAGCCAAGCCATAAGCACAATAATGACAAATGTAATGCCTCCCATGGTGAGGTATTCATTCCAAATGGTAGCTTCGATATCTTGGAGTAACATACCTGAGCCTAAGATCCAGCCCCAAGGTTTAAATCCCATGACAAGTGAGATTTTTTGCGCTGATTTGCCATTCGCCGTCGTCCAGCGGTATTCGACTAATCCTTGTTTGCCATCACGGCCGAGTTCGACCATTTCGAACCAATAATTCTCTTCGCCTCGATTACCCATTTGTTGGCCAACCAGTTCTTTTTTGATGGGATGAACGATAACGTGCCTCGATTCATCAATCACAAACAAGTAGTTATCACCATCAAAACGCATGTCGTTCAACATGTCTTTAGCGGCTTGCTGTGCCTGCTCTAGGGGCAGCGATTGCGACAACGCTTGGATACGGCTACTGGCGAGGGATAATACGGCATTAAGTCGTGCTTCACGCTCTGCCATCAGGTTGTGCTTGAGGGCTGTGACGGAAATAGTGAGTAAAATTAAGGCACCTGCGAGGGCGATAATGAGCTGTAGTGCGAGTTTTCGATTAACGGGGATGTCAGCGAGTTTGAACATATGATCTCCTTTTCTTTGTGTAGCGATTTAAGCCATTCCCTCTGCTCAAGTTGTTGTCAGCTTTTGGCGAAAGATATGTTGTGTAAAGTGAGTGATATAAGCATCGTTGGCTTTGATAAAATTTCCAGTTGGCGGATTAAATAAATGCACTAAATTACAGGGTTTTAATGGAAATTGTGAGCAATATTGCAATTGCAACCTTAGCGCGTTTATCTATCGAGAGGATGCGAGATTCGAACAAGGGAAGGGGCTGCTGAGTACTGATATAAGCCAGGCAGTTCGAACCCCTAGCGCACAGTGCGCAGGGGTTCGTTTATTTGAGAGCCTATGTAAGTTGAAGGCTTATTGAGTTGAAAGAGCGTTAAGCTAAAAGATGGTCAAGCGCTAAAGCATTAACCGTGGCTGATAAGCTGCGGCTCAAGACTTTTTGATACCGCGCTAATACCTGCTGCGACTTGCTTCATCGCACTGGTGAGTTGGCTTAATTGTGCTGAGCTAATGATATAGGGCGGCATGATATAGATAAGGTTGGCGAAGGGACGCACCCAGACGCCTAAATCGACAAATTGCTGCTGTAACTCAGCGGTATTGACGGGTTCGTGCATCTCTAACACGCCCACTGCGCCGAGCACGCGCACATCTTTTACGCTTGGCAAATCAATCGCATCCTTAAGTTCAACGCGCATTTGCTGCTCGATAGCGGCCACTTGCGCTTGCCATTCATTACGGTTAATTATGTCTAAGCTTGCACACGCCGCCGCGCAGGCCAGCGGGTTGCCCATAAATGTCGGACCATGCATAAACACGCCCGCGGGAGATTGGCTGATTCCTTGGGCAACTTTATCGGTACATAGCGTTGCCGCTAGGCTGATATAACCGCCAGTCAGCGCTTTGCCTAAACATAAGATATCAGGGGTAATATTGGCGTGCTCATGGGCAAAAAGCTTGCCTGTTCGACCAAAGCCAGTGGCTATTTCATCTAAGATCAGCAGGACATCAAATTCATCACATAGGGCACGAAGACCCGTTAAATAATCTGCGCTGTAGAAACGCATACCGCCAGCGCCTTGCATTATCGGCTCTATAATCACTGCGGCAATATCATGGTGATTAATGCTTAATATGTCGCGCATTGCGGTTAAATCATCGGCTTGTAAAGCTTCGCCAAATGCGGTTTGTGGCGCGGGCACAAATGATTGCTTGGTTACTGCATCGCCAAACATAGTGTGCATGCCGCCTTCGGGATCGCATACGCTCATCGCGGCAAAGGTATCGCCGTGGTAACCCTTCTTAACGGTAAGAATGCGTTGTTTTAGCGGTCGTTCTTCTCCATGTACACTTCGCCCTTGCCAACTCTGACCTTGCCAATATTGCAGCGCCATTTTAATTGCCACTTCGACTGAGATAGATCCAGAGTCGCACAAAAAGACCTTTGTCAGCGGTTCGCAGGTCATAGCGATAAGTTTTTTGCACAGTTCAATGGCGGGTTCATGGGTGATACCGCCAAACATCACATGGCTCAGTTGATGCAACTGTTTTTCCATCGCGGTTAATATCTCGGGATGTGCATAGCCGTGCACACAGGCCCACCACGAGCTAGTGCCATCGACCAACTTGCGGCCATCAACTAATTCCAATTCACAGCCTTTGGCGCTGTGTACACCAAAAACAGGAAGAGATCGGGTCATTGAGGTGTAAGGATGCCAAATATGGGCGCTATCAAAGTCAAAATCGAGTAAATTGCGCATAAAAGCTCACTTTTTTGGTGATAAAGTAGCCATTAGTAAACTGGGTTCACTGGTTGGCGTTGACAGTTTAAGGGCTGAGGTTATCCTAGCCAAGATAAAAAACAGAATAAAAAGGGTGTTCAATGTCGCAGTTGCAAGTTCGTCATGATTGGAAACGGGAAGAAATCGAAGCCTTATTTGCGCTGCCGATGAATGATTTGTTATTTAAAGCCCACAGCATTCACCGTGAAGTGTACGATCCTAATGAAGTGCAAATTAGCCGCTTGTTATCGATTAAAACCGGTGCTTGCCCTGAGGATTGTAAATATTGCCCACAGAGCGCCCGTTATGACACAGGTCTAGAAAAAGAGCGTTTGCTGGCAATGGAAACTGTGCTGACCGAAGCGCGCAGCGCTAAGGCCGCGGGGGCTTCTCGTTTCTGTATGGGCGCAGCTTGGCGTAACCCAAAAGAAAAAGACATGCCGTACCTTAAGCAAATGGTGCAAGAAGTTAAAGCCTTAGGTATGGAAACCTGTATGACGCTCGGCATGCTTTCTGAAGATCAAGCGAACGATTTAGCCAGTGCTGGCTTAGATTATTACAACCATAATTTAGATACTTCGCCTGAATATTACGGCGATGTGATCACGACACGTACCTATCAAAATCGTTTAGATACACTGACACATGTGCGCGCTTCAGGCATGAAAGTGTGCTCGGGCGGGATTGTCGGCATGGGTGAAAAGGCGACGGATCGCGCAGGCTTACTACAACAGCTGGCTAATTTACCGCAGCATCCTGATTCAGTACCGATCAATATGTTAGTTAAAGTGGCGGGCACGCCGTTTGAGAAGCTTGACGACCTCGACCCACTCGAATTTGTGCGTACTATCGCCGTGGCGCGTATCTTAATGCCGCTTTCCCGCGTGCGGTTATCGGCAGGCCGCGAAAATATGAGTGATGAGCTGCAGGCCATGTGTTTCTTTGCCGGCGCTAACTCGATTTTCTATGGTTGTAAATTGCTGACCACACCAAACCCAGAAGAAAGCGATGATATGGGGCTATTTCGACGTTTAGGCTTACGTCCCGAGCAGGGCGCCGCGGCAAAACTGGAAGAAGAAAGTGCTGTTTTAGCAAAAGCGGCGGCCTATCAAGATAAGTCATCGGCACAATTCTATGACGCGGCTGCTTTGTAATATCACTGAGTGCATGTTGTCCGACAAACAGGTCGAATAGCCTGTAAACCTTGTTGGCTGCAGCCTATTTTGATTGCGGCCGATAGCTTTATTGGCCGCACTCCATTTTTCAAGCAAGCATTTTTAAGACAATCATTCTTGAGGCTAAATCGATGAGTTCTCTGCTCGAGATGAAAATTGCCGCCCGTCAGCAAGCCTTACGTGAGCAAGGTTTATTACGGCAACGTAAAATGCTGAGTGTTGATCACAGCTTTGATGTTAACGCACCCACTTCGAGCCCGCGCTTTGTGTTCGAAGGTCGATCCTATGTTAATTTTAGCAGTAATGATTATTTAGGCTTATCCCGCGTTCCTGAGTTGGTTGAAGCGCTGCACCTTGGTGCGCAGACCTACGGTGTGGGTAGCGGCGCATCGCCCTTAGTGACAGGGTACAGTGATGCGCATGTCACACTTGAACGTGAACTCTGCGCCTTAACGGGACATGAAGCGGGATTACTATTCTGCTCGGGCTTTAGTGCCAATACGGCGTTAATGAAAACCTTGTTTGATCAGCAAGATACTGTGATTGCCGATAAACTTGTGCATGCCTCAATTATCGATGGTTTGCAGGACAGCGGTGCGCAGTTAAAACGTTTTTTACATAATTCGCTTGAGAGCGCTGAGCGGCTTCTGACTCGAAATCACGCATCGGCGTTAATCACAGAAAGCGTGTTTAGCATGGACGGGGATTGTGCGCCGATCACGCAGTTATCGGCGCTTTGTCGTCAACAGAATACTTGGTTGATTGTTGATGATGCCCATGGTTTTGCGGTGCTCGATGGCTATCAAAATAGTGATGTAAGAGATAAAGCCGCCAAGCTTATCGATGTGCAAGTGGTGACCTTTGGTAAGGCATTAGGTTGCCAAGGCGCAGCGGTTTTGGGGAGTCAGGCGCTGATCGACTTTTTGGTCAGTAATGCCCGCGAATATATTTATTCGACCGCCTTATCGCCCGCCAATGCCGCATTAGCGTTAGCCGCGACTCGGTACTGCACTGCACATCCTGAGTTACAGCAAAAGCTGCTTGAGAATATTTCGCTATTCAAACAGTTATGCCTCGATGCTGCCGTGCCCCTTTTAGGTTCGGATACCGCAATTCAGCCGTTGATCATTGGCGATGCGCAGCAAACCCTGCAGGTCGCCGAAACGTTAAGAGCCGCGGGCATTTGGGTTGGGGCTATTCGCCCGCCGACGGTGCCTGTAGGGTCGGCGCGGTTACGCATTACCTTAACGGCGACCCATACCGCTGAAGATATCGTTGCTTGTGTTGAGCAATTAGCCCAAGTGCTCAGTCGTGTTGGTATTCCGCTTGTCAGTGAACGAGAATCTGCCGATGAGTACAGATAAATGTACCCTATAGATCGCGTTATTTTATTGAATGTTAAGTTTTTATGGTTGAGTGTTAGTTAAAATGCCAAGCCTGATAAAGTCTAGTGATCCAAGCTGTAGCGAGCCTGCTCATGAGTCAAACAAGTTTATAGCTTGCGATCTTAAGCTGAGTGAGCTTAATGCGGGCGTTTCTTATGGGGGCATTCTCGCGGGGACTGTGTCCAATGTGCACGGGACTCAAATTGCTGAACGTTTTTCCGCAGCGGCCCATAGTTACCAAGATCATAATCAATTACAACGCCTGAGCGCTGCCAGTTTACTCAGTGAGTTTTCGGCAGCAGGTTATCTGTTAGACATAGGGGCAGGCCCAGGCACGGATTTTTCTGGGTATCACAGTGTCTCTCAACCAGCGGATCTCTCTACGCAAAATTCATCCACAACAGTATTTGCCGTGGATATTGCCCTTGGCATGCTACAAAAGCTAAAACAGTCTTATCCCGATTATCATGGCGTATGTGCCGATGCGCAGTGTTTACCTTTTACCAATGGCAGCATGGATGTTATTTACTCTAATCTAGCCCTGCAATGGTGTGCTGATTTTCCTGCTGCGGTAGCCGAAATGGCGCGGGTACTTAAGCCGAACGGCGAGTGTCATTTGAGCCTAGTAGCGCAGGGGAGTTTGAATCAATTAGCTGAATTAGGGTTAAGAGTGAATGACTTTTCGACGATGCAAGCACTCAAGGCTGCATTTAAACTCGATACATGGGAATTACTTGAAGTGCAACTCGTCCCTATGACAGTGTATTTTGACACTCTTAAGGCACTACTCTATTCAATTAAAGGTGTGGGGGCTTCTGTACATGTCGCCAGTTCAACAACTCGGGTTTCAGGTTCAACAGTGAGTGCTTCAGAATTCACTCCACGGCTGCGTGGTCGTCAAGATTGGCAGGCCATGCAGGTTAAAGCCGAATCGCTACGTTTACCCCAAGGTTTGCCTTTAACCTATCAGATAGTTCAAATACGTGCACGGCGCAGGTTTTAAAGTTCACATATTATGCCTTTAGTCATGGCATTATCAATTAGCACTAATATCTAGAAAACGTTGGTTTTTTAACATTACGTATAGAGATCGTTAGCTATATGGACATTTAGCTTATGGAGAGTGGGCTTAACAAAGCAGAACTCATAGTAACAGATAAGGATCTAATATGTATTTTGTAACAGGTACAGATACCGATAGCGGTAAGACTTTGGTTTCGGCGGCATTATTAACCGCTGTGAATCGTTTAGGGCTCATAGCCAATGCTGACTCCGCTGTGAGTATTCTTGCAGCCAACACTATGTTGACTTTAGGTGTTAAACCCATCGCCTCGGGCTGCGCGCAAACCTCTGAAGGATTGCGCAATGCCGATGCGTTACAGCTGATGACGTCATCATCATTAAAACTGGCTTATCCACTCATCAATCCTTTTTCCTTCGAACCTGCGATTGCACCGCACATTGCCGCTGCCCAAGTGGGCGTGAGTTTAGCGCCTGAAGCTATCATTGAAAGTTTAGATTTAGTGGCATTTGCTCAAGCAGATTTTTGCTTGATTGAAGGCGCGGGAGGCTGGCGTTTACCCTTAGGTGATGGCAGGTATCTTTCGGAAGTCGTACAGAGATTAGAACTGCCAGTGATACTCGTGGTTGGCATGAAACTCGGCTGCTTAAATCATGCATTGCTGACTCAAGAGGCGATATTGGCCGATGGGCTTAAGATTGCAGGCTGGGTTGCTAATCGTGTCGATCCGAACATGAGTATGTTTGAGGAGAATCTGACGAGCCTTAAAGAGATGATGACAGCACCTTTCCTCGGTTGTGTGCCATTTTTCGAGGATCCAAGTGCTGAAAACGCTGCTGACTATGTCGATATTGCGCCACTTTATCAAGGTGAGGAGAGCAATACTTAGCGACTGCATAATTGTTTAAGGCTTTCCCCTAAGCGGAACGGTTATTTTTCTTTTGATAAAAAATGAGCCTCAAATTATGTTGAGGCTTATTTCTATCAAGGCTGCTGACTAATGTTCGCAAAATCTCGCAAAATAGTGCTTGCACATTGAAGCTAAGCGCCGCTATTGATTTGCTGCTTCAATGCGGTTGAGGCTTTAAAGCTGGGCTGATTGTAACCGTCGATTTCTATGGCTTCGCCCGTTTGTGGATTACGCCCTGTTTTAGCGATATGGTATCTGAGTTCAAAGGTGCCAAATTGTGGCAGGAAAATTTTCTCGCCTTCGCTCAAGGCGGCGTGGATCTGTTGCAGTATCTGCTCAACCACAGGTTTAGTGCTCGCTTGCGATGCATTGAGCTCGGCGGCAATACGTTGGATAAGTTGTGCTTTGTTCATAGAAACCTCTGAAGTCAGCTTAGGTTCAATCGAAGGGGAGTTATAACAAGCTCGTCCCGAGATTGAAAGCCATAGCAAGCTCAGTGCGGTTGATTGGTGTTTTATTGACAGGCTTGTGAAGCTTTTGGTGATTGTGTGTTGCTAAAGTAAGAACAAGTTTGTCGGATTGAGTGGTGGGCTGATTTTACTGGGCGAAGTGACTGACTTAATTTAAAGGCTTATTGAAAGGTTTAGTTAAAAACCTTAGTTAAAAGGCTTAAGCGCAAGCTGTATTGCGCTTAAGCTATGGATTGAACACTAATCAACCGTTGGATGATGAGAAATCCCTTTTAACGCTTGCCTATGAAAAGAGCGTTTCTTCCAGAGTGCGACCTTTCAGCAGCATCTTGTATTGCCATTGATGCTGATTGAAGAGGGCGAATAGGCGCATCTCAATATCATTGTTGTGCGCTTTTTCTGTATTTGTGTCGTCTAGCTGGATAATAAACACATTGCTTTGTTTTGAGCTGATGTTCACCACTCCCGCCAGTTTTGCCACTTCCGCTTGCAATGCATCGCTGTCACAGTTTTGCATGGTTAACGTCAGGTAATCGCTGTCGGTCGACGCATGCATTGACACTGCTTGACTCAGTTGGCCTTTATCTAAATACAACACTTGATCGCACAACTTTTCGAGCTCATCGAGATTATGGGAGCTGATCATAAAGGTCGTGGTGGGTGATAAGGCTTTGACCAGTTCACGGACTTTTTTCGCATTGGCAGGATCGAGTCCCGCCGTCGGTTCATCTAATAATACTAATTCTGGCGAGCCAATCAGCGCCTGCGCAATCGATACACGTTTACTCATACCGTGGCTAAGGCTAGGCGGTTTTTGCTCGGCAACATCAATTAGATCGACCAAGGCCAACACGCGCAGTGCCTCTTGCTTTGCTTGCTCCACGTTCATTCCCTGCAGGCGAGCGAAAAATATTAACTGACTGACAATCGTCAAGTTGGGATCGAGCACTGCATCTTGGGGTAAAGCGGCAATCTTGCCTAAGAGTTTAGGGCTATTGGGGGCTTCACCGAGTAGGGTTATGGTTCCAGAGCTGGGTGATAAATAGCCGCATAACAGGCTAAAAAGCGTGGTTTTACCCGCACCATTGGGACCGACAAGGGCAATGGGGGCCCCCGCTTCAAGACTGAAACTCACATCATTCAGCGCCTTTTTGCTGCCGTAAAGCTTCGACAGCCCTTGGCATTGGATCAGACTCATAGCGAGCTCCTTTGCATATAAATTCTGCCGAGCAAGAGGGCCACAGCGGTTTGTAACAGTGGAATCGGGGAATAGACTAAGCTATTGAGTCCATTGGTATTGAGCATGTCCGACAGTTGAGCACCGGGTAATACCCACTGGAGTTGTGCTAGTAGGCTAGATTGGTTAGCTAACACCATGATAGTGATGGAAATCACTGTCCATAAAATGGTGGCAAACACCATAGCTTGGCGTGCCGTGCGTGCATACAGGGACAATAAAGTCATCACAGCCGTGTAGGGCAAGATCACTATGATGAGGTTAAGACCCACCAAGGCGCCAGATGTTAACGCAGATAAAAACAGTTGGCTGTCGCGGCTGAGCGCGAGGGCGACAGTGGCGATAATCGTTAATAGGATCAGTAAACCTTGGATCAGGATTTGGCCGAGAAAACGCCCGAACAATAAGCTGTCACGGCTAGTGCGTATGGTTAAGAAGCGCAGCGTGCCGCGGGTTTTATCCGATGAGAACTGATCGGCGGCGATAAGAATGCTGAACAGTGGAAACAAATACAGCGCAAAGCACCAAAACACCGCCATTTCGGCCACGGGCCACTCAAAGAGCACATTGAGGGTATTGGCACCAAATAAGCTGTCGATGATATCTTTTACATTGGGCTGCAATAACATGGCCGATGCACTTTGAATGGGGTAAAGCAGAAGTACACCCCAAACTAAACCAAAGGCGACCAAGGCGATGATCCCGCGGGTATTAAATAAAAATTTGCGTAGTTCAAACATGGCGATAATAAACATGTTGTTGAAACTGCTGGGTGGATTATTGGTCATGTGCTGTCTCTATTCTTTTTGCGCTAGGTTCAGGGGCTATGGTGCTTGGCGCGACTATGTTGGTGCGGTTCAGTTTCTCACCCTTGGGTAGACAGTGGATTGGTCCATAAGTGCCATGTTGCTCACATAGCACTTATTATCCATCGGTATTTATCAGTCATTATCTATCGCTAATTAGCTCAATGAGGCGATTAATTCATCGAGCTTTTGCGTCAGTTCGGCGACTTGTTGTTCAAGCTCTGTCACTCTGTTCACTAATTCAAGCGGCTCTGCGTCTACAGACACAGCGACATGGGCTAAGGTATGACTTGTGCTATGGGATTGGCTAGCACTTTCGTGCGATGACGCTGCAGAGAATAATTCCACATAACGGGATTCACGGCGACCGGCTTCTCTGGGTAATTGTTTTAAGAAGGGCTTTTCACGGCTCATTAATTGACGGATGCAATCTTCCACGTCGATCACGTCTTTAAATTCGTGTAGGCGATTGCTGCGGGTCCGTAGTTCTCCCGGTGTTTGTGGACCACGTAATAGCAACAAACAGACGATGGCGAGTGCGGCGGGGGACAGTTGAAGTTCGCTGAATTCGGTATTGCAGAACCTGTGTTTGTATTTAACGACGCGGCTGCCGAATCCCGACTGTTCGCTGATCAAACGTTTCCGATTTAGGGAATCAACGGCGATTTGCACTTGGGTTTCACTGAGTTCGAGTACGGGCTCGCGGCTGGTTTTTTGATTGCAGGCTAAGGTCAATGAGTTTAGCGAGAGTGGATATTGCTCGGGGGTGGTGATTTCTTTCTCAAGCAGGCATCCGATAACTCTGGCTTCGTGTAACGTGAGTTCCATATAAGCTCCAAAGAAAAAAGCATGGCTTTGTTTATAACAGAGCCATGCTTAATATCCTAGGAGTTGTCAGTTAAACTCTGCCTTAGTGGCGGTAAACTGTACAATTTTAACGCTAAGTCCTGAATAGAGTTGATTATTCTGCTGTTTCAGTTAAACGCAGACCATCATTATCTATGCTCAGTTGGCCATTCTTAAACAAGCCACCTATGGCTTTTTTGAAGGCTTTTTTACTCATGCCAAGCTGATCGTAAATGATTTCAGCATCGGTTTTATCGGTCAGGGCTAAGAAGCCGCCAGCCTGTTTGAGTTTTATCAGGATAATGTGGGCATGCTTATCTAACTCTTGTTTACTGCCTTGTTGCAGCACAAGATCGATTTTGCCATCGCGGCGCACTTGTTTGATGAAACCTTTGAGTCTTTGGCCGAAACGCAGTTTTTGGAACACTTCGTTTTCGTAAATCACGCCCCAATGGGCATGATTAATAATGGCTTTGTAGCCTAAATCTGTGGTGCCGCCGATGTATAAATCGACCTGCTCACCGACTGTGTAGTCCGGCTCTGTCTTATCGAGGAACTTATCGATTTTTGATGAGGCCATGATGCGTTCATCGGCGCGGTTAGCGTGTACATAGACCAGATATGAACGGCCTTCTTCGATAGGCTTATGTTGCTCACCGAAGGGCAGTAATAAATCTTTATCTAAACCCCAGTCTAAAAAGGCGCCATAAGGACCGGTTGCAACGGCTTTTAAATAGGCAAATTCGCCTACCTGTGCCAATGGACGGCGCGTGGTAGCAATCACGATATCTTCAGAATCTAGATACAGAAACACGTCAAGCAGATCACCGACTTGGCAGTCTTTTGGGGTGACTTTGTTTGGCAGCAGTACTTGCCCTAATTCGTGGGCGTTTAAATACACGCCAAAGCTGACTTGTTTTACA
This sequence comes from Shewanella sp. SM20, assembly GCF_025654545.1. Taxonomy (NCBI): domain Bacteria; kingdom Pseudomonadati; phylum Pseudomonadota; class Gammaproteobacteria; order Alteromonadales; family Shewanellaceae; genus Shewanella; species Shewanella sp. SM20. Next base: position 81,617 of record NZ_JAKKRK010000006.1, read on the forward strand.
ACCTCAAGTTTGCAGGTTTTACCTATCTGTACCATGGATCTCTCTGTGCATAATGGAATGTGATTCGGTTGCGATTATACACTTCGGTGCTGAAACTGCAGCATTATTGTCTTTGAGCTTTATTTTAGCGTGTGTGGGCCGTCACTCAGCGAAGGCTTGATCACGCATTGTGTCTCGGAGGAACCACTGATTTGTGGCGGGGTTTGGCGCCGTGATATTGGTTGTTTGGCTTTGCTTAATGTTGGCAAATGTGCATCACTTGAGTGACACACAAAAATCAGGGATATTTGCAGGGGTAAATGTCAATAAAAGTGACAAAGGTGATATAAAAAATATTGAACAGACTCGTACGACGTTTATGGGTTAACTAACTAATATTACTCTATTTAAAACCAATGGGTGGCGGGTGATTGTTAAGCAGGTGTTTATTATATTTTAATGTAAAAGATTAAATGAGATTCTTGCTTGCATTCTGTGACATTGCGCGGTTTAATTGCGCCGTTCAACGATTCCGCTCGTTGCAGACATTACAAATATTACGTGAGTAATAAAGGTTTTATGGTTCACCAGTCATTAACCGTGTAATTAACAGTAGATGTAGTTACATGGGGTTAAGAGGGTTTTTATTAGCTAATGCACAAGCATCCATTTTTTGCACTTTGCCTAAAAGTGTCACAATGCCAACGCTCGATTGTCGTACCATACGATGATACTGGCCTTAAGCATCTCACGTTGATCCGCATCAATTCTGGCCGCGAAGAAGCCAATAGTCCCCTGTTAAAATAATCTTGCCTAGCGATAAGCTGGTTTGGCGTTTTCGCTAGTTCAGTGTTATCGGTTTTCGTTTTCTACTTGTGTTATCGGTTTCTGAAGGTCTTAACCTCTTTTGAACGTCTTTAAGCTACTTATTAGCTTGATGTTTTAAGGATGCGACTCAGGATCTTATTTGGCTTTTTGGTGGTATTTGCGCCCTTTAGCCTGAGGATAAATGCAAGCGAGGCAAGTAAAGATAGCTTTACTGAGGTAAGGGAATAAGCTTTCCCTTCAATATGATACGATGTATTGCGCTAAGATGCGTTGTCTCTTGCGCTATTAATGAAAATCGCAGCAATGTCACTTACACTAGCGTGACGTTGCGGCATTAAGGAGAAGGTAAAATCTACCTTCGTGTATGTCAGGTAAGGTGTCCCTTTGCCTGGGTTTGTCGAACGGGCGGTTGTGCTATTAAGCCATAACCGTTTAACCCATTTTTTAATAGACGGGCTAAATAATAATGAATGATTGGTCTATTGATGATGCTCGTGCTGGGTACAATGTTACTCACTGGAGCCAAGGTTTTTATGGGATTAGCGATCAAGGTGAGGTGACTGTGTCACCGGACCCCAAAAATCCTGATTACAAGATTGGCTTAAATGAGCTAGCCAAAGACATGGTTAAGGCGGGAGTCGCTTTACCTGTACTAGTTCGTTTTCCGCAGATCCTGCACCACAGAGTGAACAGTTTGTGCCAAGCATTCGACCAAGCGATACAGAAGTACGAGTATCAGGCGGACTATTTGCTGGTTTACCCGATTAAAGTAAACCAACAGCAAACTGTGGTGGAAGAGATCCTGGCGAGTCAGGCATCAAAAGAAGTACCACAACTGGGTTTAGAAGCGGGCAGTAAGCCTGAGCTGATGGCTGTGTTAGCCATGGCGCAAAAAGCCAGTTCAGTCATTGTATGTAATGGTTATAAAGATAATGAATATATCCGTTTAGCACTGATTGGTGAAAAGTTAGGCCACAAGGTTTACATCGTTTTAGAAAAACTGTCTGAACTGAAAATGGTGTTAGCTGAATCTAAACGTCTGGGTGTGACACCGCGTTTAGGTCTACGTGCACGTTTAGCATTCCAAGGCAAAGGCAAGTGGCAGGCGAGCGGCGGTGAGAAATCTAAGTTCGGTTTATCTGCTGCGCAAATTTTGTTGGTTGTAGAGCAACTTAAGCAACACGATATGCTGGATTCGCTGCAATTGCTGCATTTCCACTTAGGTTCGCAAATCGCTAATATCCGTGATATTCGCCAAGGTGTGAGTGAAGCGGGTCGTTTCTACTGTGAATTACGTGAATTAGGCGCAAGCGTTAACTGCTTTGACGTCGGTGGTGGTTTAGCGGTGGATTACGATGGCACTCGTAGCCAAAGTAATAACTCGATGAACTATGGCCTGACCGAATACGCCAACAACATAGTTAACGTATTGACTGACATCTGTAATGAATACGAGCAACCTATGCCACGTATTATTTCAGAATCGGGTCGTTACTTAACGGCGCACCATGCTGTGCTTATCACCGATGTTATCGGTACTGAAGCTTATCAGCCTGAAGATATTCAACCGCCAGCGGAAGATTCACCACAGTTATTGCATAACATGTGGCATTCATGGTCTGAGATCAGCGGCCGCGCCGATCAACGTGCTTTGATTGAGATTTACCACGATAGCCAAAGTGACTTACAAGAAGCGCATTCGCTATTCGCTTTAGGTCAATTGACCTTAGCGGAGCGTGCGTGGGCTGAGCAAGCTAACCTGCGCGTGTGTCATGAAGTGCAAGGGCTATTGAGTGCGAAAAACCGTTATCACAGACCTATCATTGATGAACTCAATGAAAAGTTAGCCGATAAGTTCTTTGTTAACTTCTCATTATTCCAGTCATTACCGGATGCTTGGGGTATTGACCAAGTGTTCCCAGTATTGCCGTTATCAGGCCTAGATAAAGCCCCTGAGCGCCGTGCTGTCATGCTCGATATCACCTGCGACTCTGACGGTATTGTCGATCAATACGTTGATGGTCAAGGGATTGAAACCACGCTGCCAGTGCCAGCATGGAGTGCGGATAGCCCGTACCTGATTGGTTTCTTCCTTGTGGGTGCATACCAAGAAATCTTGGGTGATATGCATAACCTGTTTGGTGATACAAACTCAGCAGTGGTTCGCATCGAAGATAATGGTGTGACTAACATCGAATCTGTATTGGCGGGTGACACGGTTGCTGACGTATTGCGTTACGTTAACTTAGATGCGGTGGCCTTTATGCGCACTTATGAAGAGTTAGTGAATCTGCATATCGCCGAAGGTGAACGCGCACAAATTTTAGAAGAATTGCAACTAGGGCTGAAAGGCTATACCTATTTAGAAGATTTTTCTTAATTTCTAGCGTGTTAAAATAAATCAGCCTTGGGTAACCTCGGCTGATTTTTGTTTTTATAAGGACAGATTTTTCGCTTTTATTGCCGTTTTAGTCGTGTAAAATCGCGTTGTTCTAGGATCAAGTAAAGGATGAGTGACGATCATGAGGTCAAAGGGTTGATGTTTTTTGAAGGTTCAGAAAAAAAACTCGAGATTATCGTGACGGCGTCTGTGCCGAATTTACGCGAACTCGATGTGAGTTTTTGGTCTGCCTTAGTCAACTGTGCCCACGCCGAGATACTGTCGCAGTTAAGTAATGCGGACTGTGATGCTTATCTGTTGAGTGAATCCAGCTTGTTTGTATGGCACGACAGATTTGTCATGCTCACCTGTGGTAACAGTACCTTAGTGGGCGCCGCTTGTTATTTTATCGACGCGCTTGGCGTGCCTGCCATGGCCTTGGTGAGTTATCAGCGTAAAAACGAATACCAAGCTCATCTGCAAACCACGAGTTTTGCCGAGGATATTGGCAAACTGCGCCAACGTATCGCCGGTAAAGCCTTTCGAGTGGGTCATCTCGACAGCCATCATCACTATTTTTTCTGCTCTGACAGTGATTATCGAGCACCAAAGGATGATCAAACCAGTGAGCTGTTGATGTACCACATTCGTGGCGAATTTGCTGACTATCTTAATGGCGGCTCGCAGAGTAAAGATGAGATTTGCGCTGCACTCGAACTTAACGATTTACTCCCTGAATTTGAGATTGACGCCCATTTATTTGATCCGTCAGGCTTTTCGATGAACGGTCTTTGGGGCAAATATTATGTTACCTTGCATATTACGCCTCAAAGCGAGAATGCGTGCGCTAGCTCCTATGTGAGCTTTGAAACGAATCTGGATTTAGCGCAGTATCCGCAAGATCTATTGGGGCGTCTATTAACCTTGTTTGCTCCTGTCAGTTGGGACACAATCCGCTTTAATACCGACGACTCAACGCAGGGATTTCCTGCCCATTTATGCTTAGGGTGGTGTTCATTAACGACCGAGCAAGGTTATGACATTGGTTTTAGCCACTATCAGCAGCTTCAGGCTGAAGTGCTGATCCCTGAACTCATGTGAATTTTTGGCGTTTGCTTAAGGAAACCCTATGACAGATCTCAGTGATATCCGCCGCGAGTATGCCAAAGGCGGCTTAAGACGTGCCGACTTACCGCAAAACCCGATGGACTTGTTTGAATTGTGGATGACGCAGGCGAGGGATGCAGAGCTTAGCGATCCCACCGCCATGTGTGTGGCGACTGTGGATGAGCACGGCCAACCTTTTCAACGAATAGTATTACTTAAGCGTTTTGATGACACAGGTTTCGTATTTTTTACTAACCTTGGCAGCCGCAAAGCACAGCAAATTGCTGCTAATAATAAAGTCAGTTTGCATTTCCCTTGGCATCCTCTAGAGCGTCAAGTATCTGTGCTTGGTGAAGCGCAGGCACTGTCCACCGCTGAAGTGCTTAAATACTTTATGACCCGTCCTAAGGACAGCCAAATTGCGGCTTGGGTATCGCAGCAGTCGAGTAAACTCAGCGCTAGACAAGTACTTGAAGGCAAATTCTTCGAAATGAAAGCTAAGTTCGCCAAGGGCGATGTGCCTTTACCCAGTTTTTGGGGCGGTTACTTAGTGAGACCTTCGAGTATTGAATTTTGGCAGGGTGGAGAACACAGGCTACATGATCGTTTTATTTATTCTCGCCATGATGCAGAGTGGGAAATCGATCGTTTAGCGCCTTAGTACGGTGCATAGTTCGATAGTCGGCATAAAACTGAGCTTGTGAATCTAACAACAGAGTTAAAAGACATTGAGTGATTATAAAATTTGGGTTGATGCGGATGCATGCCCTAATCCTATCAAAGAAATCCTGTTTCGGGCGGCGGAGCGCAAAGCCCTGCCGCTGGTGCTGGTGGCTAATCAAATGATCCGCGTACCGCCATCTCCCTATATCAGCCAAATTCGAGTCGGTGCGGGATTTGATGTGGCAGATCAATATATTGTCGATCATGTTGAACCGACGCATTTAGTGATCACCGCGGATATTCCCTTAGCGGCTTTAATCATTGAAAAGGGCGCCTTGGCGCTCAATCCCCGTGGCGAGCTTTATACCGTCGATAACATAAAACAAAAGCTGACTATGCGCGATTTTATGGAGGATTTGCGCGGTTCTGGCGTGCACACCGGCGGGCCTGATTCGTTTTCTCAAGCAGATAAACAGGCTTTTGCCAATAGCTTAGATAAATGGTTAGTGCGCGTATGAATCATAGTTTACTGGTCGCTAATGGATAAACAGAGTATCTTTAGCTTAAGTTAGGTGATGTTGATCACGTTTAACTGGACAGGATTTTAGCCTGTTGCGGATGTCGATTTTCTTTACGGCATGGCTTTTAAACTCACTCTTTAAGGACGGATACGATGAAAAAATGGATGGGAATTGTCGCCTTATCTGCTATGGCCAGTTTTAGCTGTGCCGCGCAATGGCAAGTGATGGAACAAGATTCGCGAGTCAGTTTTATTTCGGTAAAGAAAGGTGATATAGGTGAAGTCCATCACTTTAAACAACTCAAAGGTACGCTAAAAGATAACGGTCAATTTGAATTAACAATTCCACTAATCGGTGTGGCAACGGGTATTGATGTCCGCGATGAGCGGATGCAAAATTTGTTATTTGAAGTGTCTTTGTATCCAGAGCTGAAACTGTCATCACAAGTAGACCCTAAGATACTAAAAAATCTTGGCGTCGGTGAGAGTAAAGTTTTTGATATTGATGGAAAAATTGCGTTACACGGCAAATCGCAAACTAAGGCTTTTTCGGTGATTATCACTAAAGTTTCTGATAACAAACTTTTAGTGAACAGTTTTCAACCGGTAATTGTTAATGCCAATGAGTTTGATCTTGTGGCTGGGATTGATAAATTACGTGAAATTGCGGGTTTATCGAGTATTAGTCAAGCTGTTCCTGTGTCATTTGTACTAACCTTAACTCAGTAACTTCAATAAGATTGGTATAGATCAATACGTCTGTTATCGAAGATAGGCTAGAGTTAAATAAGTGGCGTATGCTAGATCTTGATAAGAAGCCGAGCTTTTGGCTTCTTTGATATTTTCTGATGTGCTATTAATAGCATCACAATAGATATTAAGTTAATGAGTTTAAAGGGTAAAAAATGGTCACAGATAAAGATGGTTACATGCATTTGGTCCAGTATTTAACTGAACATCTTGGCTTATTTGAAACACCAGGTTCAGAGGTAGTTTCAGACGATACTGTGATGGAATTATTTGAAGAGCAATTGTCGGCACAGATCATTATGGTGTGTGGCCAAAATCCATCGTTGTCTTTTACGCAACGTAATGTGATTATCCGTGAAGTGGATGCAATTGTGTATGATTTAGAAGAAATTTTAGCTTCAGTTGCCAACCATAAAGCGACTCCCGCACAGACTTTATTTATTACCGAGTTTTCTAGTTTGATTAAGAATTTGTTCGATCAAGAAATCGCTAAACTTCAAGTGAGTGCTTAGTCAGAATAGCAATTAGATTATTTATTAATGCATGATTTTAGGTAAGTCATGACTAATACTATTTTTTAGCAGCGTAAATCACCATCGTTTGAGTACCATGTGTTTCCTCACACTTATTGTTAACCTCGAGCAGTAGCAGCCTTGAGTGTGAGGTAAATATCTTCTCTTTGCTTCACCTCATGTTATTTCGTATGGTCACCATTTTTCATCGAGTTCTGCGACTAAGTTTTGTTGCTGGGTTATGCGAGTCATCGCTGTGGATTCGCTCCTTTTGGCGTCATTTGCATTGCTGATGTGTATGTATAAAATGGTGTTAGCTTAAAATAAAAAGCCCATCTTTCCCGCATTTATGTCATTGTCTGTGTATCTTTAGTGTATGAGCTTTAACTATTTTTCCCTTCATGTATTGATAAGGAGTGTTCAATGCTAACGATTTCTTCGGGTCATGCTGATGATATATTGGCAGTGGTCGCATCTGGCCGTGTTAACCATGGGGATGTTGAAGGCTATTTGGTTCCCGCCATAGAAGCCAAGCTGCAAGACCACGCCAGCATTCGCCTTTGGTACGAGTTTTCCCCTGAATTTGAAGGTATATCCGTTGGGGCCCTGTGGGATGATGCGGTATTAGGTTTATTTCATTTAAGTGATTTTTCAAGGGTCGTGATGATTGCCAATGCCACTCAAACAAATGCTATGGTTAATGCGCTAGCCTGCATGCTGCCATGTCCGGTAAAGGTATTTACCGCCGATGAACATAGCCAAGCTAAGGCATGGTTAGATCAATAACGCACCTTTATTTATCACGGTTCTAAATCTGTACTCAGTGGCCAACAACATTGAATGTGTGTGCCTTGGTTCAAGTGGCTACTGATGCTAAGGCTGCCATTGAGATCATTTTTAAGCCACAGATTTATACAGGTCAGTGTTCCAAGGCAGAGTTCTTGCGCTAGTTCTTGTCGTAACTGTGCGAGTTGCGGCTCTGTCATACCTATCCCATTATCGATAATACTGATGTGTAACTCTTCGCTCGACTTGTCGATATTAATGGTTATTTCACGCTGTTCATTGTGAGCTTTAAATGCATGATTCAACGTGTTGGTGATTAGACGATAAAACAGCTGCAAATATTGCCATGAAGGGCCATCAAGGATGATATTTTCTTCACAATTTAACGCTATTTCCACATTTGTTTTAGCTAGTTGTACCTTTAGCAACCCTAAGAGATGGCGCATAAATTGTGCGAGATGCAGTGGCCGAATGTCATTTTGATGATTCGTTAATAACTGGGCAATATGTCGCAATTTATCTGCCTGAGTCACCATGATTTCGGTGATCTGATTTTGGTCGTTAGCATTATCTATTGGCTGAAGTTGGCACACTTTGGCGAGTAGCTGATCTTGTTCATGCATAATTTGCGTCATCATTTCAGCTAGAAAATTTTGCATTAGCTGTTGGCTTTGTTCACGACTGAGATTGAGTTGATGATGCTTCTCAAGCAATTGGGTTGATTTGTCTTGGAGCAGATAGAGTTCATGGTTATGTTGATTACTGAGACGAACTTGTTCTTGTAGGTGATTAAGCGCCTCGACTTGCCCTAAAAGTAACTTTTCTTGTTCTTGCTCTTTAATTTTTTGTAAGGTGATATCAAAGGCAATAGCACCGACTGCAATAACGGTATCGTCATCATCTTTGATCTTAAATTTAGTCACGATATAAATAAGATTGCCTAGGGGCGATGGAATAGCTTCTTCGAAGTTTATGGCTTCATGATTATGCAGAACGCGTCGATCATTTTGTTGATACTCGTGGGCAAATTGGCTGGGAAATATCTCAAAATCAGAGGTGCCAATAATGCGTCTGCGTTCTATACCTAAGATTTCACAATATTTGTCATTGACGAGAATATATTTACCGTGAAGATCTTTGATATAGATGAGATTTTGAGAAAATTTAAGCAAAGCCCTCAATTGTTCTTTATGGCGCTTTAACTCCAGTTGAAACAGGTTTTGGCTCTGCAATTGCTGTTCTAGTGCCAGGTTACTCGCATCTAAGCTCGCCATTGCCACTTCAAGCTGTCGAGTACGCGACAGGAATGTTTTTGCCAATAAGCCAATTTCGTCATGGCTGTTATTGGCTTTGAGTTCGATAGAGGCGGAATCATTACGTTTTAAGGCTTGGACGATTTCAATAATGGGGGTAATAAATAGTCGGTGCTGGAGTAAGAATAATAGAATTAAGCCTAATAGTTGAATACAGACTAAATAAACGCCGACCTTTTCGATTAAATGTTTAGCGGTATCCTGCAGCGGTGAAATTGGGGTGACGACAAGTACCTTCCAATAGGTATTTGGCATGAGAAATACCGAAACGAGAGATGCCGTTTTAAGGATTGGATCATGGGTCAAAGTTACCGACGTCAGTAATTTCGGGGCAGTAAAATGATTTAAGGCATTGTTATTTACGATGGCCGCTAACATGTCACGCTCATTTTGATGACTTAGTCTCGTTAGATGCTGCATCTGTTCTTGGGTAAAAACGCGCTCGGCAATCGCCGCTTCTATAAAGGCTTTATCTGCACTCTGTAATGCGACTTCGACGGGGCTGAAATCTGGCTGTTGGCTGGCGAGATGATTGAAGGTGACGAAAGAATGATTGGTATTGGTTTGATGCTTAAGATCGTTATTGGCATCTGGATAGGCGAGTACTTGGTTTTGATGATCTAAAGCTATGACATAGCCTCTGACATTAATCATAGTATTGCGTAATAGCACATTGAGCTTTTCTAAACTGATATCCACAGTGGCGGCACCAATAAACTGATGGTCCATCCACATAGCGCCTGAGGCTGTGATCATTGACTCATGGGTTGTCGGATCGAAATAAGATTTTGACCAGAAAATTTTACCTGCAGGAAAATAGCGCGTCGGGCGATACCATTCTTCGGTGTGGTAGCTTGGGAACGTGTCTTTGTTATAGGAATCAATGGCGACTAATTCATCGTTTACATTGTGTGCCCAAAACAGGCTATCTCGAAATTTTTGCTGATTAAACGCGCCGGGTTCCGGCCAGACGCCGCCGCCAGAGATGATGCGTTGTTGACTATCGAGTTTCAGCAACGTGGGAATGGTTTTCACCAGTTGCTCATGATCATAGCGGTAAAGTTTGGCGATACTGGAAATTGAGTCGACTACGGTTTCAACCTGTGAAGTCATTTCTTGCAGTTTAGCGATAATCAACTGGCCATAGTTTTGGTTTAACACGGCTTGCTGATCAAGAACTTGTTGGCGTTGAATGCTCAGCATCACCCAAGCTGTACTACAAATCAAAATAGCGGCAATGACGAGCTGAATAAGGCTAAATTTGAATGGCAAACTGTTTTGCCATTGGGTTAATGGCGTGTGTGGCTCAGATGTCGAACTTTTTCCCATAATCCCCAGTTTCCAAATCACCACTTTTCATTGAGCCAGTGTAGCGCTTTCTCACTGTTTTGCTATTGGCATATGTTTAAGTTGCGAGGATTGAATAGGATAAGTGGAATATAATCGTCAATAAAAAGGCAGGTTTTATGCCTGCCTTATCTCAAACTCGTTATTTATAAAGAGACGGTTTATTTGAACCACTTAGGACAGGCACAATAAAGAGTAACCAAGCGACCAAGAAGCCACTGAAAGCCACTACCATCCATTCGGGCATCGTTACACCCATAAAGACCCAAGGTACATCAGTACACATGCCAGTAGGCATCATAACGGCAGGGAACCATTCGTGTAATGGCATCCAAGCTGGAAATTCAGGTAAGAATGAACAGGTTGAAAAAGGGGATGGGTTGGCTTGCATATCTACGAGCGATAAAGCTAGTTTTAATCCCCAAGTTGCACTGATGGCCCAGAGCACGGCAGCTAAGATCCTGACTATTCGATATTTTGGGGCTGTCATGCCAATGAGGCCTGCTGCCAATAAACCAAAAATAGCGAGTCTTTGGTAAATACACATGACACAGGGTTCCAGTTTCATAACATATTGAAAATACAGGGCGGCTGCTTCTAACCCAAGGGCTGTGCCTGCGAGAATAAACCAAGATGAACGGGAATGGGCAAAGCGAGTCATTACAGTCAAAGTGAGCTCCATATCAACAAAAAACGCCCTCAGACATGGGGCGTTTTTTGGACTCTACTTATTAAATAAAGTTCAGTCAATAAAGAAGATTAATGTCCAGTCATCGGCTCTAAAACTTCACTAGCGCTGTGATGGATGATTATCTGGGAATCATAGAAATATTGGGTAGCTTGTTCTAAGAAACCCGTTTGAATCGCCATGACACCTACGATAGACAGCACGATAGTGTAAGGCAATGCCATCCATACCATTCTGCCATAGGATAAGCGGATAAGTGGTGCTAGGGCTGAGGTTAGTAGGAACAAGAACGCCGCTTGACCATTGGGTGTGGCAACCGAAGGTAAATTAGTTCCAGTATTAATCGCAACGGCCAGCAAGTCGAATTGATCACGGCTGATTTGACCGTTAATCAATGCCGCTTTCACTTCGTTAATATACACAGTGCCGACGAACACGTTATCACTCACCATAGACAGTAATCCGTTGGCGATATAGAAAATCACCAACTGAGTATTGCCTTGATAACTCAGTGCCCATTGGATCACTGGTGCGAATAAGTGCTGGTCGATAATCACGCCAACAACCGCAAAGAAGACTGCTAATAACGCGGTAAAAGGCAGTGCTTCTTCGAAAGCTTTACCGAGGGCATGCTCATCGGTAACGCCGTTAAAGGCTGTGGTTAAAATAATTACAGAAAGACCAATTAGGCCCACTGAGGCCAAGTGCAATGCAAGTCCTGCGATCAACCAGACACCCACTAAGGCTTGGACAATTAACTTCATGTTGTCTTTATTGGTACGGCGCGCATCTTCATGGGCGGCATATTCACATAAGATCCGATGAACTGCCGTTGGCAACTTAGCGCCATAACCAAAAATGCCAAACTTTTCAACTAAGTAACAAGTTAAGATACCCGAGATTAATACAGGAACAGTAACGGGTGACATACGCACGGCGAATTCACCAAATTGCCAATTTGCTTGCGCGGCGATAATAAGGTTTTGTGGTTCACCGACCATAGTACACACGCCGCCCAGCGCAGTACCCACACCCGCATGCATTAACAGATTACGTAGGAAACCACGGAATGCACTGAGTTCTTCTTCGTTTAACTGATCTTCACCATCATCATTTTTACCTTCAGAGGTATGATCGTGATCAGCGCCGAAATCTTTTCCAGAAGCGACCTTGTGGTAAATAGAATAGAAACCCACAGCGACCGCGATAATGACGGCAATAACCGTTAACGCATCTAAGAAGGCTGATAAAAAGGCTGAAGCCAAACAAAACATTAATGACACTAAAATTTTAGAGCGCACTTTAGTAATGATTTTCGTGAAGCCAAATAGCAGCAATTGCTTCATGAAATATATACCAGCGACCATAAACACCAAGAGTAATAATACTTCGAGGTTGGCTTCTATTTCATGTAAGACTTGGCTTGCCGATGTCATTCCGATCGCGACGGCTTCAATTGCCAATAATCCGCCAGGCTGTAATGGATAGCATTTTAATGCCATTGCTAAGGTAAAAATAAATTCTAGAACCAATACCCAACCAGCCACAAAGGGGTCGACATAGAAAAAGAGTATTGGATTGATAATTAAAAATGACAGTATTGCGGTTTTGTACCACTTAGGAGAATTTCCTAAGAAGTTCCCAATAAACGCCTGACTCATTGTCGCCGGCATGGCAGCCTCTCTTCTAATTATGTTAAAAATTGCACGTGATTATTATCAATACCTGCGTTAGTTAAATGAGTCTAGCCTAAAGAGAAAGCTAATGTAATGAGTTACTGATACCGACATTTCAAAAAGCGGAGCTAAGCGGCAAAATTGGCCCATCCTGTATTGACCTTGGTCGTTTTTTTGAACGATTCTGTGACATTTACATGGCGATAACACAGTGATTTTAAGTGAATGGTTTCCATTTTTTACCGCTCTGGTATGATCAGTGACCATTACGACGCACAACAACTGGATAAGTGGGCTGATGATTATCAATGCCAAAGGACCTGCAAGTTTTGCAGAGAAGTATATTGTGAGATCAATTTGGGAAAACAAATTTCCTCCAGGGTCCATTTTACCGGCTGAACGTGAGCTTTCAGAATTGATTGGTGTGACTCGCACCACTTTGCGTGAGGTGCTACAGCGCTTGGCGCGTGACGGTTGGTTGAAAATTCAGCATGGCAAACCAACACGGGTTAACAACTTTTGGGAAACCTCAGGTTTAAACATCCTTGAGACTATTGCTGATTTGAATCCCGAGGGTTTTCCGGTATTGGTTGACCAACTCTTGTCAGCTAGAACGAACGTTAGTGCTATCTATTTTCGCGGTGCTTTGCGTTATAACCCGGATACCGCTGTGGAGGTACTTGCAAAGATACACCAGCTTGAAGATACGGCTGAATCCTATGCTGAATTTGACTACTTACTGCATCACACCTTAGCGTTTTCGTCTGGAAATCCACTTTACGTTTTGATATTAAACGGATTTAAAGGTTTGTATAGTCGAGTTGGGCGTTATTACTTTACCAGCTCAGATGCGCGTTTATTAGCATTGAACTTTTACAAAGAATTAGAACTGTTGGCTCAGGCGAAAAATTACCTCGATGTCTCTGCGCTAATGCGTACCTATGGCATGAATAGCGGTAAGATGTGGTTACAATTACGCGAAGATATGCCAGCTTCTATTGCTCAAGATCATTAATCTCTGTGAGTGATATCGTGTTAAGATAGCGCTAAATAAACAAAAAGGCCGTTTCAATTGGAAACGGCCTTTTTATTGTGCTTATTATTCTGGTTTATTGGCTTCAGGGCAGGATGCTAAGACGCTAATACTCGCATCTGCATTTTTTTGCTCTAAGGTGACAGTGAAACCCCATAATCGATGTAAATGCTTTAATACTTCTTTATGGCTATTGGCTAAGGGAATATCGTTATTTGGCACATAATGTAAGGTTAAGGATCGATCACCGTTGATTTCCACATTATGTACTTGGATATTTGGCTCAATATTAGACAGGTTATATTGTTGTGATAGTAACTGGCGAATATCTTGATAGCCCCGTTCATCGTGGATCGCGGATACCGAAAGATAATTGCGTTTCTCATCATCATGGATACCGAACAATTTAAATTGGCGGATAACTTTAGGTGAAAGATATTGGCTAATAAAACTTTCATCTTTAAAGTTTTGCATCGCAAAGTGTAAGGTTTCAATCCAATTACTGCCAGCAATGTCGGGAAACCAAGCTTTATCTTCATCGGTTGGATTTTCACAAATACGCCGAATATCGGTGAACATAGCAAAACCTAAGGCGTATGGGTTGATGCCACTGTAATAACGACTGTTGTAATCGGGTTGGGCCACAACGCCTGTATGGCTTTGCAAAAACTCGATCATGAAGCGATCAGTGACCACGCCATCGTCGTACAAGTGATTCAAGATAGTGTAATGCCAGAAGGTTGCCCAGCCTTCATTCATGACTTGAGTTTGTTTTTGCGGATAAAAATATTGCGCCATTTTACGCACAATACGGATTATTTCCCTTTGCCATGGTTCAAGCAAAGGAGCGTTTTTTTCGATAAAATATAAAATATTTTCCTGCGGTTCGGCGGGGAAACGACGTTTTTTAGATTGAGACTGCTCATGTTGATGGGTCGGAATGGTGCGCCATAAATCATTTACTTGGCTTTGAAGGTAAGCCTCGCGATCCTTTTGTCTTGCTTGTTCTTCCCTGAATGAGATTTCAGAGGGACGTTTATAACGATCGACACCATAGTTCATTAGCGCATGACAGGAGTCTATGACGCTTTCGACTTGTTCTACACCGTATTTTTGCTCGCAGTCACTGATGTAGTTTTTAGCAAAGACAAGGTAGTCAATAATCGAGCTCGCATCTGTCCATGTCTTAAATAAGTAATTGTTTTTAAAAAAGCTGTTATGTCCGAAACAGGCGTGAGCTATCACCAGCGCCTGCATTGTGATGGTGTTTTCTTCCATTAAGTAAGCGATACAGGGGTTAGAGTTAATTACAATTTCATAGGCGAGCCCCATTTGGCCACGTTTGTAACCTTGCTCGGTTTCGATAAAACGTTTGCCGAAAGACCAATGGGTGTAACCTATGGGCATGCCTATGCCAGCATAAGCATCCATCATCTGTTCAGCAGTGATGACTTCAATTTGATTTGGGTAAGTGCTGAGTTTATAGAGCGCTGCCACCCGCTCAATTTCCTTGAGGTAGTCTTGCAGTAGCTCGAAGCTCCAGTCGGGACCATCGCTCAGTGGTGTCCAAGATGTTGATTTAGTTATCCCCATAGTGCCCCCTTAAACCGCTTGTTTCTTGAATAGCTCCCTAAAGACAGGGTAAATATCTTCGGCTTGACGTATATGCTGTACGGCGATGTTGTCGTAATGCTGTTGCAGGGATTCATATTCGCGCCACAGGGTTTGATGGGCGCGATTGGTGATTTCGATATAGCTGTAGTAGCGCACGAGTGGCAATATTTTTTGTTCTAACAATTGCCTACAGGTAGGTGAATCGTCAGCCCAGTTATCACCGTCGGATGCTTGGGCTGCGTAAATATTCCACTCATCGGCGGGGTAGCGGGCTTGTTGAATTTCATGCATTAATTTCAATGCACTGGACACTATGGTGCCGCCCGTTTCTTGGGAGTAAAAGAACTCGTGTTCATCGACTTCTTTGGCTTGGGTATGGTGACGAATGTAAACCACTTCTAAATTTTTATAGGTACGAGTGAGGAACAAATACAGCAAGATATAGAAGCGTTTTGCCATATCTTTAGTTGCCTGATCCATAGAACCAGACACATCCATTAAACAGAACATCACAGCTTGGCTAGAGGGGATTTCTCGTTTCGCATAATTATTAAAGCGCAGATCGAAGGTATCGATAAACGGCACTCTAGCAATCTTTTGTTTTAACTCCTCAATTTGAGCTTTTAAATCCAAAATCAACTCAGCCTTAGTACCTGGAATATTTTCCAGTTCAGCAAGTTCTTGTTCTAACTCTTTTAATAGTTTCTTTTTACTGGCCGACATCGCAATGCGACGTGCAAGGGATGAACGTAATGAACGGACAATATTGATGTTAGCGGGGACGCCATCATTGGTGAACCCAGCACGGTAAATTTGGTATTCCACCAGTTTATTGAGGCGATTTTTTTGTAGATTGGGGAGTTCTAAGTCCTCAAACAATAACTCTAGATACTCGTCTTTAGAGATTTCGAACACAAAGTCATCGTCGCCTTCACCCGAGTTTGAGGCCTCGCCTTTGCCCGAACCGCCGCCTGAACCACCAGGTGGCCGGTCAATTTTATCGCCACGGGTAAATTGGTCATTACCGGGATGCACTCTATCCCTGACACCGCCTTTGCCTTGGTGAAACATAGGTTCACTGATATCCCGTGTTGGGATACTGATTTTTTCGCCTTTATCTACATCCGTTACGCTGCGACGAGTCACTGCATCGCTGACGGCTTTTTTAATTTGTTGCTTATATCTATTGATAAAGCGTTGGCGGTTGACTGTGCTTTTTCCTTTCGCATTCAACCGTCTATCGATAAAGTTCGCCATACGCACCTCCCAAAACCCAGCGAAGGCTTTGGCAACACCAAAGCCCTGTACTTAGTTAGCGCAAGTTTAAGAAGATTTACGAACTCGTAAATACCACTCAGACAAGAGTCGGACTTGTTTTTTGGTATAGCCTTTCTCCATCATGCGATTGACGAAATCATCGTGTTTGCGTTGATCGTCGTTTGACGTTTTGGCGTTAAAGGAAATAACAGGCAGTAAATCTTCTGTGTTGGAGAACATTTTCTTCTCGATCACTGTGCGAAGTTTCTCGTAGCTGGTCCAGAGTGGATTGTTACCCTCATGATTCGCGCGGGCGCGCAGCACAAAGTTGACGATTTCATTACGGAAATCTTTAGGATTACTGATCCCCGCGGGCTTCTCAATCTTCTCAAGTTCAGCATTAAGGGCAGCGCGGTCGAATAGCTGACCCGTTTCTGGGTCGCGGTATTCTTGATCTTGTATCCAAAAATCGGCGTAAGTGACATAGCGGTCGAAGATATTTTGGCCATATTCAGAGTAAGACTCTAAGTAAGCGGTTTGAATTTCTTTACCGATAAACTCCACATATTTAGGGATCAAATAACCTTTTAGGAATTCAAGATAACGTTCGGCGGTATCACCGGGGAACTGTTCTTGTTCAATTTGTCGTTCGAGGACATAGAATAAATGTACTGGGTTGGCGGCGATCTCTGAATGGTCGAAGTTAAATACTCGCGACAAAATCTTAAAGGCGAAACGGGTGGATAGTCCATTCATGCCTTCATCGACACCTGCGTAATCACGGTATTCTTGGTAAGACTTAGCCTTAGGATCGGTATCTTTCAGGCTTTCACCGTCATATACCCGCATCTTAGAGTAGATGGAGGAGTTTTCAGGCGGCTTGATGCGTGACAACACACTAAATTGCGCTAAGGTTTCTAAGGTGCCGGGAGCGCAGGGCGCTTTCGATAACTCAGAGTTGATTAGCAGTTTTTGATAGATTTGCAGCTCTTCTGAGACCCGTAAACAGTAGGGCACTTTGACTATGTAAACACGGTCGAGGAAGGCTTCGTTGTTTTTGTTGTTTTTGAAGGTTGACCACTCGGACTCGTTTGAGTGAGCCAGAATAATCCCGCTATAGGGCAGGGCCGATAAGCCTTCAGTGCCGTTATAGTTACCTTCTTGCGTCGCAGTTAGTAGTGGATGCAGCACTTTAATTGGTGCCTTAAACATCTCGACGAATTCCATCACCCCTTGGTTTGCACGGCACAATGCGCCTGAATAGGCGTAAGCATCGGGATCATCTTGGGAGAAATGTTCGAGTTGCCGAATATCGACTTTACCGACAAGGGACGAAATATCTTGGTTGTTTTCATCACCGGGTTCAGTTTTCGCTATTGCCACTTGGTCCAGAATGGATGGAAAGACTTTTACCACGCGAAATTTGGAGATATCGCCACCAAACTCATGCAGACGTTTTACCGCCCAAGGCGACATGATAGTTTTCAGATAACGGTTGGGAATGTTGAATTCATCTTTTAACAGCTGTCCATCTTCTTCCACATCAAACAGGCAGAAGGGGTGATCGTTGACTGGGCTGCGGACTCCATTCGCGCTCAGAATGTAAATGGGCACTTTTTGCATTAGGGCTTTGAGTTTTTCGGCGAGTGATGACTTACCGCCGCCCACTGGGCCCAGTAGGTATAGAATTTGTTTGGATTCTTCTAATCCTTGAGCCGAGTGCTTTAGGTAAGCCACAATTTGCTCTATGGCGTCTTCCATGCCGAAGAAATCTTTAAATGCGGGATAGCGTGAAATAAGTCGATTCGAAAAAATACGGCTAAGTGTTGGATTTTTTGCGGTATCAATGACTTCTGCTTCACCAATTGCAAGCAGTAGTCGCTCTGATGCTGACATGTAAGCGCTGCGATCTCCCTTGCAGATGTCCAGAAACTCCTGCAAAGAATATTCTTCATCGAGTTTTTGTTCGTAGCGCTTTTGGTAATGCTCGAAAATGCCCATATAAACCCCCTGAAACGCCAGTGATGTCATGGAACGGATAACTGGCTAGCCAGCCTCCTACTCTAATCTTAGACACAAACTCACTATCTGTGTCAAAAAAATATCAAATAAAAACAATAACAAATAGTTGCAAACGCAATTATTGCACTTGTAGTTAGCGGAGGATAAATCGGTAGAATAAGGGATGGGCGGCAAACGAGGGGCATAAAAAAAGAGCCACTAGGGCTCTTTTACTGGGATTAACCCACTGCTTATTCGGCAGTAAACAACGTTAGGTTAAATGAATTAACCTGCGAAGTTTTGGTTAACGAAGTCCCAGTTAACTAATTGCCAGAAGTGGGCAAGATAGTCAGGACGCACGTTACGGTAATCGATGTAGTAAGCGTGTTCCCACACGTCAACTGTCATGATTGGCGTTACTGTGCTGTCAGTCAGTGGCGTCGCTGCATTGCTAGTGTTAACGATAGCAAGAGTGCCATCGGCTTTTTTCACTAACCATGTCCAAGCGCTACCGAAGTTGTTTACTGCTGAATCAGTAAATTGCGCTTTGAATGCGTCGAATGAACCGAAAGCGGCATTGATTGCATCAGCAACTGGGCCTGTTGGTTCGCCGCCAGCATTAGGGGCTAAGCAGTTCCAGTAGAAAGTGTGGTTCCACACTTGAGCTGCGTTGTTAAACACGCCACCCGTAGAAGTTTTGATGATATCTTCTAAAGATTTGCCAGCGAAATCAGTTCCTTCGATTAAGCCGTTTAGCTTCACAACATAAGTGTTGTGGTGCTTGCCGTAGTGGTATTCTATGGTTTCTTGAGAAATGTGTGGTTCTAGTGCGTTCTTTGCATATGGTAATGCGGGTAATTCGAAAGCCATTAGTATCTCTCCATGGTCTTAGGTTATCGTTTCTTAAACGTGCTCACTTGGGACTATTGTACCGATAAAATTTGTGATGTGAATCATTGTTTAGCTAATTGACTAGATAGACGCCATCGAAAAATCAAATGTCGACATAACCTTACAAACTGTGGGATTTTGTTCTGCGTCTAGCTGACGTACAATAGTCGCATTGAGTCAACGTCATCCTACTTAGGAATCAAAATGGAAACAGTAGAGAAAATTAAGCAGCAGATCACGGAAAACCCTATCATTGTTTATATGAAAGGCTCTCCTAAGTTACCAAGCTGTGGCTTCTCGTCACAGGTAGCTCAGATCATGATTAACTGCGGCGAGCAGTTTGCATTCGTGGATATTCTTCAGCATCCAGACATTCGCGCAGAATTACCTAAGTTTGCTAACTGGCCGACTTTCCCACAATTGTGGATTGAAGGCGAGTTGATCGGTGGGTGTGATATCGTAGTGGACATGTTCCAAAAAGGCGAATTACAACCTTTGATCAAAGCGGCTGCCGCTAAGATCAAGACTGAAGAGTAAGAGTTAATTCTTACTTCATAAAAATATTGCTTCATAAAAAAGGCCGCCGTGATTGATATCACAGCGGCCTTTTTTATGGTGGTTTCTTAAGAAACGATCAATTTTATAAAGTGGTCATTTTTCAACGACCTACTTCGAAATTGATCGTGTCTTCAAGCCGTAATTAATGAGGCGTCACATCAGACTCGTGGTGTTTATTGTGTGGCTTAGTCGCGGGTAATAATAAGTTCATGGTAATAGCGACAATACCGCACAAGCTAATACCAGTCAGACTGAATGAACCTATGCCAAATGCCATGCCGCCGATACCAAAGACTAAGGTAACACCGACAATACTTAAATTACGTGGCTCAGATAAATCCACATGATTACGAATAAGGGTGTTGAGGCCAACTGCGGCAATGGAACCAAATAGCAAACACATAATACCGCCCATCACTGGGACGGGAATAGTTTGCATCAGCGCACCTAGTTTGCCAACGAAGGCTAAAGTGATGGCGGTAATGGCAGTCCAAGTCATGATCTTAGGATCAAAATTTCGGGTTAAGGTTACTGCACCTGTCACTTCTGAGTAAGTCGTGTTAGGTGGACCACCAAAGGCTGCGGCTGCAATTGTGGCAATCCCGTCACCCGTTAGCGTGCGATGCAGGCCGGGTTTTTTCATAAAATCTTTACCCGTGACGTTGGATATCGCCAGAATATCACCTATATGTTCTACCGCAGGGGCGATTGCCACTGGGATCATAAATGCGATGGCATACCAGTTTAATTCTGGCGCGACAAATTTAGGAATAGCAATCCAGCTTGCAGCGGTCACGACTGCAAAATCAACAATACCAAAGGCTAGGCTTAAACTGTAACCTACTATAATACCTGCTAAAATCGGCATCACTTTGAGTAGGCCCTTTGCGAAAATCGCCACCGCGATAGTGGTACCAAGCGATGCGAGCGAAATAAATAACGCCGTATTTGTAGCGACTAAAGTCAAGCTACCATCACCACTCTTGCCTAATGCCATATTCACTGCCACGGGGGCTAAGCCAAGGCCGATAATAATGATCACAGGTCCCACTACGACTGGGGGCAATAGTCTGTGAATAAAGTCAGTACCGCGCACTTTAACCAAGGCGCCGAGCATGACGTAGACCACGCCCGCGGCCATAATGCCGCCCATTGTGGATGGAATTCCCCAAGTCTGCACGCCATAAAGTATGGGGGCAATAAAGGCGAAGGAAGATGCGAGGAAGATAGGCACTTGGCGTTTAGTAATCAATTGGAAGAGTAGGGTACCGATACCAGCGGTAAACAATGCCACACTGGTGTCGAGTCCTGTAAGTAGCGGCATTAGTACTAGGGCACCGAAGGCCACAAATAGCATTTGCGCGCCCTGTAGGGGGATAGCGAGTCGTCTCATTTATTATTCTCGTTAATTTAGGGTAAACCGCCAAATGATAACAGTTTGTTGGATTTTGAGCAGAAGAAAATCGCCTGTTTTGCCGACGTTGATCACTGTTTGGGTTTTCTGTGCTATGGCTGGCACGGAAATGGGGCTAAATTTTGGCAAGACTCGCTTAAGGCGCTAACTATGGTACAATTTGTCTCATCTGACGCTACTTCAACTACTCAAAGATGCTGAAATTCCTATTGAAGCCGAGCTTAATTGCATTTCTATATTGTCTGTTCACGATTAATAGCGTCAATGCTGTTGAGGTGAGTAAATTAGATGAGGCCAATGTGCCTGTGTCTTCGCGCGCAGTTGCTGAACGCGACAAAGCCTTAAAAAGTGCACTTGAGCATGTCATTATCAAGAACACTGGGACGGCGCGATCCCTCGATAACAGCCTGATCCAATCTCAGCTCAGTAATCCTGATACCTTGCTGAGCCAGTATGGTTATATCGAGCAAAATGGCCAATTGCTGTTGACCGCGAGTTTTGAGCACCGCCGCATAGTGGCGTTACTGCGTCAGGCACAATTGCCTGTTTGGGGAACTCAACGCCCGCTGACCTTATTTTGGGTCGCTATGCCTGGTGATGGCGACACTATGATATTGGGTGACTCATCTGCGTTAGCCGAACGTAAGATTTTTAGCGATTTTTCCTATGCCCGCGGTATACCTGTACTCTTGCCTATCTTAGATCTTGATGAGTTGATGGGTATAAATCCTAACGATATTAAAGGGATGTTTGCCGACATCGTGGCGAGTGTGTCTGGCCGCTATCAAGCTGACTTTTTGGCGCTAGTGGCAATTGATGCCGCCGGGAATCAGGTTCGTTATCGTTTAAATCTTTATACTAAGGCTACCATTGATTCTTTGACGCCACCGTTATTCAGTTACAACGGTACTGCTGAAAATTCGGCCCAAGCGATTACCGCTATGATGGCGGCGTTAGGTGAATACTATTTTACTAAGTATGCGATTGCCGATACTGGTACTCAGCTTGGTGCGAGTGTTACCTTCGTTAATATCCAAAAAATGGCGCAATTAGTTGAAGTTGAAAAATATTTGAAGCAACTCAGCGCGATTAAAAATGCCACGTTAACGCATATTCAAGGTAATACTGTGACTTTCTCGTTAGATTTATTTGGCTCAGAGACGGATTTACAACGCTTATTAAGCTTAGAGCCGCGTATTTCTGTGGTCGCACCTGTGAGTGCAGGTGAATTTAGCCCTGTCTCTAATCAAACTGGCAAACCTGTGTATGAATGGCGTTTACATTAAGATGTTATCGGCCGTGCTTAGTTAAGCACGGCATTGTTTTTATTTAATATTGAGAAGACCGAGTGCCCTTAAACTCACCTTTGCAACTCTCGCTACCTGTGCATTTGCCAGATGACGAAACCTTTAATAGTTATTACCCCGCCGCGGGTAATGATGAACTTATTCAAAAATTGAGAGCGAATGCCGAAGGGCAGGGTGAAGCCGCCATCTATTTGTGGGGCCCAGTTAAATCGGGTCGAACCCATTTAATGCACGCTGCTTGCGCCCACGCTAATGAAGTGGAACGTCGCAGCTTTTATATTCCTTTAGGCATACATGCGAGTATTTCGACCGCATTGCTTGAAGGCCTAGAACAGTTGGATTTGGTTTGTATCGATGATGTCGATGCTATCGCCGGCCACCCCGTTTGGGAAGAGGCGATTTTTGATCTCTACAATCGCGTTGCAGAACATAAGAATTGTGCCTTAGTGGTTAGCGGCAGTTCGTCTCCTGCGGATGCTGGGTTCCTCTTGCCAGATCTTGTTTCACGTATGCAATGGGGGTTGAATTACCAACTGCAACCCATGGCAGATGATGAAAAACTTGCCGCACTGCAACGCCGCGCCGCTATGCGTGGCCTGCAATTACCGGAAGATGTCGGGCGTTTTTTACTGAACCGTATGGCGCGGGATTTGCGTACCTTGTTTGATGTATTAGATAAGTTAGATAAAGCCTCATTAGTGCATCAGCGTAAGCTCACGATTCCGTTTGCCAAAGAGATGCTGCACCTTTAGATACAGCATGGTTTGTGTTCGTTCTGAAGATACAAAACCTACTGGCATTAAAGCCAAAAAGAGTAAAGCCCGTCATGTTGAATACATACGGGCTTTTGTTTATCTAAAATTTAAAACGCTATTGTTGTGGATGTTGGTGACGGTCACCACTTAAGCGAAGTTCGGCTTCAAAACGAGACTCGGCATTAATTGCAGCTGCATTGCTTTCGCTTTTGAGCTGCGTATTCGCAGGCGATATTGCCAATGTTTGACGCCAGCTTTGACCTTGCACCATATTAATTGGTTCGGGTAGGCTTTCGACCAGACTGATCCCATTAAGCTCCGGCAGCATTTCATCAATCACCAACGCAGCGCGATTTTCTAGACTGTCTTGTGCAATTCGACCTCTTTGTCCCCAATCAATAATCAGCGTATCAGCGGTTAACAACGCAGGTTTATTGGTGACGGCGACATCACGTAATATTTGATAGCGATAACTCATCATGGCTTCTTCAAACAGCATAGCTGTGTCTTCACGGGGGCTGGAATAGGCATAGAAGTCGCTGGCGATATCGGTAGAAAAGAAAGTACTCACATCCAATGGTTGATAGGCCTTTTGCACATTATTCGCCGCTGCGCCGAGGAAGCGGACATTGGCAAGTCCCATCATTTCAGTGCTCATTAATGGATAACTGCTGCTGACTTGATCGGATATCAGACTCTTGTTGGCATTGCGGCGACTGTAATCATCTAGCAGTCTTGGCCCTGTGAGTGAGGCATGTACGCTGCGGGGGAAGAAGTCATTGGCATGGGCTAGCTCGTGATACAGCAAGGAGGCAAGATCGGGATTGATTTGCGCTAACGTGCGGTCTGCTCTGACGGTGATAGGTACGCCAAGTGACGCATATTGATTGTCTTTCACATAACGCCAAGGCATCACAAAGTTAAGATCATTTCCAAAATTACTGCGGTAATCCGGCACCTCATTAATAGTGTCGCGCTGGCTTGACGTAAGCCATAAATCATTGGGATCGAGATAAATCGCCCCTGTGACTACCCAGTAAAAAGAAGGGCGTACATCATAGCTAATCACCACGGCTGTAACGGATTGTAACAGGCGGGCAAAGTCACTATCGGGGTCCATCTGGGCTAAGAAAGCGGCAAAGTTATCACCCATCCAATCGTGGGAAACCAGTACTCGATTTAGAATCGTCTCACGATTTAGATCGCTTGAGATTTGACCTATCAAAGGTAAGGTATTGATAGTGCAGCTATCATTAAGCTGATTGGAGTAAACACAGTTTGCTAGCACATTGGCGTAAGGTGAATCCGGACGATAGGCATGGGTGCGCGCAACTGGGGTATCGAAGTATGGCGAGCGGATTGCTGGCGCTGAGGTTGTTAGCACAAAGACATCATCGCTAAGCTGATTGCCATTGACGTTGGCATTCACTTTGAGGCGAGTGATTGTATCCTGGGTGACCGTTGGCGCGGTAAACAAGGGTCTAAACGGATCGCTCACATCGACCATTAAATCTGGGCCAGATGCTACACACCAAGAGATATTTGCTGCGCTTAATTCCGATTGTTGTCCGAGTCTTAAGCTCACATTATTGCCTTCAACCACTTGGTGATCTTGACGAACGTTTAGCACACCCGTCGATGCAGGATCGACATTAATGCCAATTTCTCCGGTGACATCTAGGTTACTGCCCGTCACATGCAAGCTAAAACGGTAGCCACCTGCGCTGGGAGTATCAAAGGCTAATACAGGGCTGTTTTGACTGACGAGTGCTATGTTAGGGCCATCGATTTGCTGCCAACGGAAGGTTAAGTCTTGGCTGTCACGATTTAGGATATTGGCAATGATAGTACTGGATTGACCCGCTACATAATTTTGCTCGGTTTGAAAGCGAATTGAGGATGATGTGGTGGTAATGAGTGGCGAAATACTATCTGTGCAGCGTGCTAGTGAAGTGGATGGTGGCGTGACTACACTATCATCTGGTTGACTATCACCACCGCCCCCGCATGCAATGAGTAGGCCCGAGCAGGCCATAAATCCGAAAAATTTCAGTGGTATCGACATTCCCATTACACCATTCTCCCTTGTTAACTCTGCTGTGCTATTTAGACTTTTGTGGCGCCATGGGACGCTTATACTGTGAGAAACTGACTATAGCACGGGCACTTAGTTGCAAAAAGTCAGTGTAAGTATAATAAGTGTTAATTTTGTCGTGATGGGAATTGACGTCGGAACGGAGGTTAGAACTAAGGTTAAAATGGGTATTCAGACTGAGATCATAAGGGACATTTGAGCCAAGGTTTGGTCTTGCGATATAAAAATGCCGCCATACCCAGCAAGGTGAGACGGCACTGAAAATACATTGAACGGACTATTCTTTAGATTTTTTCTTCAGGCCTAATCCCAGTTCACGACCACGTATGCGGGCATAAAATGGGAAAGCGATTAGCAGTACGCCAATCAATAATACTTCGATTAAGGCAAAAGCGAAGGCATCATTGGTGACATAAAGCAGGGTGAGCCCATGTAACATATATAAGCACAGAATAAAACTCGCCCAAGCATAAGTGTATGGATTACCTTGGAAAACTCCCTTTGCGGGTAGTAATAACGGCACTATCCATAAGAGACTAAATAGCAGGGTGTATTCACCGCTAATCCCTTGGCCAACAAACCAACCGCCTAATAGCAGCACTAGCGCAAAGTAGCCTAAACGGCTAAGGATAAATAAGGTGTTGGACGTCATAAGTCTACCTAAGGGTTGAAAATAAAAGCCATTTTGGTTTAAAAATCATGGGTTAAAGAATAGTGAGCACATTCTCAGGGGGACGGCCGATGGCTGCGCTTTGATTGGCGAGCACAATTGGCCGTTCGATGAGTTTAGGAGTGTTGACCATAGCCTCAATCAACTGCAATTCTGTTAGTGATGAGTCTGCAAGTCCCAAGGCTTGATATTCTGCTTCCTTGGTGCGCATTAATTCGCGAGCACTGATGCCTAGTTTAGCCAGAATGTCGCCGAGGTCTTTAGCAGTAGGGGGATTTTTTAAGTATTCCACTAGGGTAATGTCGCAGCCTTGTTGCTCGAGTAAAGCTAAGGTTTCACGGCTTTTTGAACAACGTGGGTTATGGTAAATCGTCGCTTGGGTCATAGTACTAGAGGCTCAATACGGGCTGAAATAACAATGGCGCGGATAATAACAGAAAAACCCGCGCCCCGTCAGTGTGTTCGGGGCGCATAAATGGGTAATTGTCTTTAATCTATTTGTAAAACAACTTATTACTTAAGCGCATCCATCTCTTTATCAGCCATTTTAAACTGGCGAATACGTGCTTCAATACGTGCAAGCTGTAATGGATTATTTTCGGATGCACGGTAGGCAAAGTTAAGTTGATCGATTGCGCCCTTATAGTTAGCACCTAAGGCCATCAGCTCTGCGGTGGAAAAATATTCCAATGCTTGATTGCCGGTTTTTTTATACACCATAGTCAACAATTGATAGGGCAGTTCATTTTGTTTATCGAGGAAAATCATATCTTCCAGCAAAGGGATTGCTTTGGGGGCTTGATCGGCTTCGATATATATATTGGCTAAGTTGGCATTGATCACTTGAGACGTTGGTTTCATTTTACGCTGGGCTTCGAGCATAGTAATCGCTTTTGCAAAGTCCTTACGTTCGATCAGTAAATCAGATTTAGTGTCTATATAAAACAGGTTGTTATCATCGATTTTTAACAGCTCATCGACGATTTTTTCTGATTCATTAAACTTCTTCAATCTATATAAAGCCAGCGCTTTGCCATAAAGTGCCGCCTCTTTGAAGCTATAGGTCTGTTTGTTGAGCTGCCGATCAAACATGCTTAATACTGCTTCGTCGCTATAGCTGGAAAAACGGACTTGAATACGAGCTTTTGCTAGCTGAAAATTAAGATTATCAGGGATATAACGTTTAGGGTATTGCTCGGCACGGTTACGGGCTTCAGTGATCCGCGATTCAGGCAATGGGTGAGTTAATAACATTTGTGGTGGTGTTGTGGTAAAGCGATAACGACTGGCTAATTTACCAAAGAAATCCGCTGCAGCATTAGGATTAAAGCCTGCATCCACTAGAATTTGCATTCCGATGCGATCGGCTTCCTTTTCATGCAAACGGGTGTAGTTGATTTTCGATTGTGTTGCCATAGCTTGGGTTGTCGCAAGCGCCGCCATACCTGCTTGTGGTACCGCAATAGTTAACAAAATGGCGCCGAGTAAACCGGCAATTGTTGCAGGATTACTTTTTTGCTGTGCTTCAAGGGATCGGGCAAGGTGACGTTGAGTAACGTGAGTCACTTCATGGCCTAATACTGAAGCGAGTTCGCTTTCATTGTCGGCATTGAGAAATAAGCCTGTGTGCACGGCAACATGGCCGCCAAAGAAGGCGAAGGCGTTGATTTCATCATTTTGTAATAGGAAAAAATAAAACGGCGTTTTTACGCCTGTGGCATGGGCGACCAGTTTATTGCCAAGCTCGGTAAGATATTGACTCAACACGGGGTCATTTAGCATAGGTGCCGATGAGCGAATGATGCGCATATAAGCATCACCGTAAACCATTTCTTTTTCAAGGCTGAAGGTGTTAACTGCGGCAGTACCTAAATCCGGTAAGTCATTGTTGGCAAAGCTTTTGGCGGCGAAGGTTAGCAGCATCAAGGAGAGTGCGCCTGCAACAAAAGGTTTGAATCGAGTCAAAAAAGTCAAGTTACGCAAGCGGATCCTTTTATTTCTAATTATCTCAACTAAAGGCAGATACTGCACTTAGCTTGTAGTTTGAGGTGCAACTTAGGATAATGGCCCAAGTTCGTCTATAGCAAGTTCATTATGATTTTTATTGATTTAACGCTCTTTCGTTGTCCAGTACCCTTAGTGAAAGTGAAGCTTGCATTGAAGCCAATGCGAGAGGGTGAGCAGTTGCATATCTTACTCTCAGACTCTGGTTCGCGGCGAGATGTTCCCCAATATTTAAAAAAACAAGGGCATGTCGTGCAAGAGTTGCATAATGATGCAAGTCTGTTAGCCTTGATGGTCACCAAAGTTGATCTATCTCAGGGATAAATTGAGGATTTTTATGTTTAAATCTTCTGAGACTAACATTAATCGCTTAATTCTGAGCCAGAGTGCCGCTCAGGCTCGGTTGTTTACTCCTATCAGTTTATTTTTTGATTTAGCTGACGTGTAGGAGCGAAAGTCTAACTGAGTAAAGTCTCGAATAGCATCATGATAAATAAACTTTCCTGAGCGTTTGGGAAGCCTCGCCAGCCATCACTATATTGGAATGATCCATGTTTACTGTTTTTTCTCGTTGGTACCAAGAGCGCTTTAGTGATCCACAAGCTGTGACCTTAATGGCTATTCTTGTCGGGCTCGCGCTAGTGATTTATTTTGCGGCAGGTTTACTTGCTCCGCTGTTGGTCGCTCTTGTGTTGGCATTTCTATTGGAATGGCCTGTGGCGCAAATGCTTAAATTGGGGATTAATCGCACCGCTGGTGCGTCCTTGGTTATTGTGTTGTTTTTGGGAATCGTGGTTTTACTGACATTTGGCTTAATTCCGAGTGTGTGGCGTCAAGGTGTTAGCTTAATTGCCGACTTGCCTAGCATGATAGATAAAGGCTTGCTGACAATACAAACACTGATCAATCAATATCCACGATTTATCAATCCAGAGCAGTTAGATCTGATGGTTGGTGAGCTTAAAAAACTGCTCGATACTCAACATGTGTTGGATATTGCTAAGCAATTAATCGGTTATTCAGCTTCTTTACTCGTCTTGATGGTGTACGCGATTTTAGTGCCCTTACTGGTGTTTTTCTTTTTAAAAGATAAAGATCAACTGATTAGCGGCAGTAAGCGATTTTTTCCCGCAAATCGCCAGTTAGCGCGTAAAGTGTGGTTTGAAATGCACCAACAGATTTTTAATTACATTCGTGGCAAAGTGATCGAAATCGTGGTTGTTGGTGTCGCAACTTATATTTTGTTTGCCTTGATGGGACTGCGATATTCGGTGTTGCTCGGTGTGTTAACGGGGTTATCGGTATTGATCCCTTATGTCGGTGCAACCTTAGTTACATTACCTATCACCCTAGTGGCATTTTTTCAGTGGGGTTTTAGTTCTGAATTTGGCTATTTAATGTTGGGTTACGGTATTATTCAGGCGCTCGACGGTAATTTACTCGTGCCTATTTTATTCTCCGATGCGGTGGATTTGCATCCGGTGATCATCATAGCGGCCGTTTTAGTCTTTGGCGGTTTATGGGGTGTATGGGGAGTATTCTTTGCCATTCCATTAGCATCGTTGGTCAAAGCCGTGATTAACGCTTGGCCTAAAACAGAGCTTGAGGCTGACAATAAACTTGATGCGAGTTGATGCCTACCTGTCTAATAGCTATTTGTATCATTGGTTATAGTGGGCGAGTTAACCGTTATCGCTAATTCCTTCTGGCATTTGAATTAAGTGCCAGAGGCGTTTTGGTTGAATGTTGTGCCTTCACTATTTAAAGCATCCTCGTCTAGTACTCTGTACCCATTCACTTATTGTCATTCCTTTTTATTATCACTTTGTCTTAAGTATCACCATGAATCGAGCTTTTAGTTTTAGATTAAGGGGGATTTATTCTGTCGCTTGCCAGTTTAGGGATTTACATTATGTAGCCTCTAGGTTAGGTAGATGTAAAACTCTTATATAAGCATGTGGTTACATGATGCAGCGCACATTTTACCCTTGAGTATGTTGATAAAGTTGTGTCGCTTAGTTTGGGTTTGCTTATTCGTTCATCCTTAGCTAAGTTATATCGAGTCGTGCTATTTATTTTGGTTGAGAGATGGAAGTCACCCTGACAAGAATTTCCACTGACAATCGCCATTGGAGGATACTATTGTGAGCAAAAAACTATTAAGTGCACTTTTCGGGGCAAGTCTTGCAGCGTTAGCGCTGTCGCCAACCGCATTTGCTGCAGATCAAAAATTGTCTGATTTCCATGCTGAGTCAGGTGGATGCGAAAGCTGTCATAAAGATGGTACACCTTCTGCGGATGGTGCCTTTGAATTTGCACAGTGCCAAAGTTGTCATGGTACCTATGCTGAAATGGACGCTGTGCATAAGCCACATGACGGTAATTTAGTCTGTGCAGATTGTCATGCGGTACATGATATGAATGTCGGTCAAAAACCTACCTGTGAAAGTTGC
This sequence comes from Shewanella sp. SM20, assembly GCF_025654545.1. Lineage (NCBI taxonomy): Bacteria > Pseudomonadati > Pseudomonadota > Gammaproteobacteria > Alteromonadales > Shewanellaceae > Shewanella > Shewanella sp. SM20. The sequence continues at coordinate 112,218 of NZ_JAKKRK010000006.1, forward strand.
CATGATGATGGTCGTACCCCAGCGACTATTCTGAAAAAATAATCAAAAAATGTTAGAAACGTTGGCGTGAGCCTTCAAGTCTAAATAAATAACGCCAGCAAATTGCTGGTGTTTTTTTGCATAGAGGGAGTAGAAGTTGAATAGTTATTCTAGGTAACTCTAAGTGCCAAAATAAATGTAATTCAAATAATATTTTTTTCATATCTTTACTGGCACATTGTGTCAATGTGTAAATCAAAATCGGTTACAACAGTGATGGTTTTGACAGGGTATTTGCATTCGTGGTATACATTTTGTATTCAGTATGTAAATTGATTTTATAGGGAAGTGAAATGACCAAACATGGAAGTAATGTTTTTTATTTATTTTCATCTAACTCTAAAAAAAGAAGAGTTCCTGTAGCATTTTATTTAACACCTTGTAGAATATTATCTTTTTTTATTTTATTAAGTCTTGTCTCTGGGTGTGTTTCATATTCCTCAGTCGATGAGTTGCTCACACGTAAGCCTTTAGTCCTACCTGCATCACATAGCGCATTATTCAATACTCAGACTATTCCTGTTCCGTCAGTTGATAGCTTATCAAGTCTTACAAGTGAACAGCGCACTGAATTAAATGATTTCATAAGAAGAAAAGAGATTGAAAAACTTTCACCCAGAAAACAAGTTTTTGAATTCATCAGTAGTAAAATGCAACACTTTAACTACGAGGGTAGAAATTATATCGCATCAGAAGCATTGAGAACCCAGAGTGGAAATTGTATGAGTCTAGCTTTGTTGACTTATGCAGTTGCTAATATATTGAATGTAGAAACCACTTTTCAAGTAATTCACTCTTCTCCATTACTTACTGATATTAAAGATGATTTGGTTGTTAGTTCGGATCATGTTCGCGTTTTTCTATCTGATAGTGCATATAAGGGTCACTATCTAAGTGGTGGAAATTATACTGTTATTGATTATTTTCCAGACGTGAATGATCGAGCTGGCGCTATTGTTAGTGAGCAGGAGTTTCTTGCGATGTTTTATCGTAATCTTGCAGCAGATGCTTTGCTGGAAGGTGACTTAAGTCGAAGTTTCGCAATGCTTGAAAGAGGGGTTTTATTAGCGCCTAAGTACTCACCTGTTATAAATATGATGGCAATATTACACCGTCGTGCAGGCGATTATGACACTTCTCGGGATTTTTATAAATATGGGCTTGAAATCGCTGATAGCCAAGTTGTGTTACTTAGTAATTATCGACAACTTTTAAGACAGATTGATGATAAAAAAGAGCTAAGTTCAGTCGAGGCACAACTACTTGCTCTTAATGACTCAACACCTTATGAATGGTACGGTTTAGGGCTCGATGCATTAAAATCTGCGGACTATAAAAAAGCACAAGTCTATTTAAAAAAATTTTTAAATAATACGCCTTACTTCCATAGAGCATACTATGATCTTGCTAAAGCCCAGTTTGCCTTGGGAGATATACGCTCAGCACAAGAGTCTTTGCATCAAGCGTTAGAGTTAGCAAAATTACCTGATAACCTACAAAAGTATAAAGCAAAATTGCAATGGTTAAGTCAACAGAACCATTAATATTTGGGAGCATTTGTTCTGACGCTTGTTGGAAAACAAGCGTCAGTTTTTTAAACATTACTCATCTTTTGGTTGGCCTTGGATGATCTTCTTGCCGGAGAACATGGCTGAAATAATCCCTGGTTGACGTTTTACTTCAGTATAAATCACCGCGAATACATGTAATAACATCAGCAGTAACAACACATAAACCGCATAGACGTGCACTTGACCTGCCAATCCTTTCATTGGTTTAAGTGCATCCGCTTTTTCTGCATTCACACCCGTTGCATCATAGGGTTTTAAGCTTGTAGGTTCGACATTGGTATCAGCAAGATAACTTTGTACAGCACTACCTAGCGGCGGATAATAAATATCTGTACCTGCACGGAAAAGTCCAGTGATCATTATGGTCACTAATAGCAACATGATGGCCAGCACGGCAAATTTACCTTTAGGGTTATGACCTAAATACTGCGGATTTTTCCCCGCGGCTAATTCAGTCTTATAAGCTATTAATTCGCTTTTGCTATTAGCATTGGGAAACATGTGGCTGAAACGCGCATATTTGTTACCGATAAAACCCCACACAAGGCGGACGATGAGGTTTATTGCGAACGCATATCCTATGCACACGTGTAAAGTTTTCAAGCCAATTTTACCTGTTAACTCAGATATGCCTAGCTCAGTGCGATACATCATGATGCCACCGACTAAGGTGAGTGCGAGCACAAGAATGACATTAATCCAATGAAATAATCGCGTCGGTTTGTCCCACACAGGATAGGATTTTATTTCAAAAGCGGTGGGGTTACTGCTGGACATGGAATTTCCTTATTTTTTGTGTTGGTATGATCTTACGCTTTTATCCTAAAATTTCAGTAACTTTTTTCAGTTTTAATTAAGACTTCTGATTGATAGTGTAGTCAACGAAAGTGTTAGAAGTTTTTGATTTGCGTACGGTAAATATTTTTTACGTAAGTCTTTTTAATCTGTTTTATCTAATGCTAATATCGTGACCACGGTAGACTTGGAAGTCTATTGAACGGATGTTGAAGTTGTATTTGGAGGATCTTAGATCCTTAAAGTGAATAATCGTTAACCAGACAGGGAGTGAGCAGGATGTTCAAAATATTACATTGGATTGTAGTGTCACGATCGCAAGTATTGATGGAATTGCTCGCAGGACGTTGGCCGCAGGAGTTTCTCGTTAAGTTGACCCAAGTCAGCCCTGATGAGATGTGTGAGAAAATCAAAGATAATAATGCCTCCATGGTCGTGATCGATTTAGCGACTGTTGATCTTCAAAAAGCCCATCAATTTCAACGTTTACTTGCCCGTGAGCAACCGAGTGTGCGAGTTGTCTATTTGCAGTTCCCTAAACAAGTGGATGCACGTTTCTTAATGCAAGCAGCCACAACTGCAGGGGTGTTTTATCTCGATGCAGGTTTAACTGAGATAAGCCTTGGACTCTCGAATATTTTACGAGGTCATAGGGTCATCCCAATTCAGCTCATTAATGGGGTAAATGATGATTTTGGGTTGTTTGAAGACACTGAACCGTTAACTATCCGTGAGCGTGAAGTATTACAAGCATTGTTGACGGGCAGTACTAATTTAGATATCGCCAATCAGTTGTTTGTCAGTGAAAGCACGATAAAAACCCATTTGTACCGAGTATTCCGTAAAATTGGAGTGTCTAGCCGTGGTCAAGCGATTGCGTGGGCACAAACCTATTTGCACGATGTGGTGGTTTAAGTCGATATCAGTATTGATATACAAACGGATCTACGTTTAAGTTAAGTCTTATCTCAGATAAAAGGGGCTAAAGCCCCTTTTATTGTCATCCCCAAACCACCGCCTCTGGCGGTGGTGATTGTTCCTTGAGGCTATAGCCTGAATTACGCCCATGCTAAAAGAGACTTCTTATTCACCACAAGTAAGAGGAAACGAAAAGCATGGGCGATTATAGAAGTTCATCACATGTTTATTGGCGTTGCAAATATCATATTGTTTGGACTCCGAAGTACCGTTTTAAAATATTAAAAGGAAACCTTGGTAAGGAGTTATACAGGTCAATTTAT